>JAKFYM010000097.1 GCA_021730855.1 Bdellovibrionales bacterium | reverse complement strand
CTACCCCTCCCCCTAAAAAAAACCGTCAAGTTCTTCCTCACCCCTGTCGAAAGGTTAGACGCAAGCTTTCTAACGGTGAGGAAGAATATGATTAACTGGGAAGAACTCAAACACATCCACGTCATCAAAAAACTTGATGAGATTCTAAGCTCTTGGTTCAATACCGCGATCTTGATCGGGGATGCTCACGGGACCATCCACAACCACGGCAAGGGCGAGGCTTCGGCCTGCAACAACTTGCTCGTGCAGCTCATCCTGCAGTCGAGCACCGGCCAAGAGTTCCTCGAGTCCTATTGCACCAAGATCTGCGCGAAAATCGCCTCGAGCGATAAGCCCTACCACGTGGTAGACGGCCCGCTGCCGCACACCAAGGCCATCTTCGCCAAGGTAAAGATCGACAACGAATTCCTCGGCACCGTGTTCGCGTGGCCCTTCCTGCCCACCGAGCTCACCAGCGCCGATAAAACCGCCCTGAAAAAAGCCGCCATCGCCCAAGGCCTCAACGCCAACGATGTGGAGCGCGCGGTGGAGGGCCTCAAAGCCGTCACCGAAACCAACCTCTACTATATGCAAGAGCTAGTGGAGCTCGTGGCGCAAGAGATCGAAACCCTTCACCAAGAGATTTCCAGTCGCGAAGAACGCATCAATGCCTTGAACAAAGAACTAGGCGTGCGCTACCGCTACGACAACATCATCGGGAAATCCAAGCCGATGCAGGAGTGCTACACCCTGCTCGACAAAATCCGCAATTCCGACTCCACCGTGATGATCTCCGGCGAGAACGGAACCGGAAAAGAGCTCATCGCTCGCGCCATCCATTACAATAGTCCTCGCAAAGACAAGGTGATCCTCACCATCAACTGCGCGGCCTTCAACGAGAACTTGCTCGACAGTGAGCTCTTCGGTCACGTCAAAGGCGCTTTCACCGGAGCCGTGAAAGACAAAAAAGGCGTATTCGAAGCGGCCGACAAAGGCACGATCTTCCTCGACGAAATCGGGGATATGTCGGGCACCATGCAGGTGAAGCTCTTGCGTGTCCTGCAAGAAGGCACCATCCTGCCCGTGGGCGCCACCGAAGCCCGCAAGGTAGATGTGCGCGTGATCACGGCCACGAACAAAGATCTCAAGGCGATGGTCGAGAGCGGCGAGTTCCGCGAAGATCTCTACTACCGCATCAACGTAATCAACGTGCACGTGCCCTCCCTACGTGATCGTAAGGAAGACATCCCGCTGCTCGTGGACCATTTCATCGCCAAAGGCTGCGAAGAAAAAGGCATCCCCCAGAAGCGCCTCGCCAAGCGTGCGATGGAAAAAGTGTTTGACTACGCCTGGCCAGGAAACGTCCGTGAGTTGCAAAACGAAATGGAACGCCTCCTCGTGCTCTCGAGCGAAGATCCGATGATCCCCGTTGAATTGCTTTCCCCCCGCATCCGCGATTTTGGTGAACACACCAAGATCCAGGGCGTGCGCGTGGCCGGCAAACTCAAAGACGCACTCGAGGAGCTCGAGCGGTCGATGATCAAAGAAGGCCTCAAGCGCACCAACTGGAACAAGAGCCGTCTTGCCAAAGAGCTGGGCATCTCGCGCGCCGGCTTGATCATGAAGGTGGAAAAATACGCCCTGGATAAACGCAAGATCTTTGCCGCGATGAACGCTACAGCAGCCGCCAATGGCCGCACGGTGGTGGACGACGTGGAAGAGGATTTTGAAGAGCCAGAAAAAACGGGCTAATTTCTACTTAGGGACACCACCTCATTCACCGCCCGCAATACGCCGGGATCGCTTAAACGCGGAGTGAGGGTGAGTCCCATGAACAAAGCAAAAAGAGCATCAAGCGCTTCTGCCGGAGAATCCGGAAAGAAGCGCTTTATTTTTTTCCGATATTCCAGCTCGAGCTGCCGCAGAGAAGCGCCGATCTCCGTCTGCTCCTCGCGGTGAACCATATAAAAAGTCCCGATATGCGGCACGCGCTCCAGTAAGCGGCGGGAGAGCAAAAGACTTTCCGCAATCTTGCCGTCTTTCCACATCTGCACGCGCAAGGGCGTGAGCCCAAAAAACTCTTCGCCGATGAGTTTCACCGCCGTCACCAAAATATTTTCTTTGGATTTGCCAAAATAATAATAAATCAGCGAGCGCGTCACCTTGCTGTCGCGAGAGAGTTCGCTCATCTTCCAGCGCAGGTGTCCGCGGCGAAAATCCAGCTCGATCGCCGCCCGCAGCACACTCCAAAAGGTATCGTCCTTATTCATTTTTCTATCTTGCGCGCCCCCCGCGGAATCTGCAAAAAATGAAAACCGGCCCCCTTGCCTGTGGATAGAACTTTCTAAGCACCGGAATTTTCTAGAGAATTTGGCCTTCTTCTCGGAACCCCTTCCACAAAATCCCTCTAAGTCACTGAAATCACTTTAAAAATGGTGTTTTTATCAACAGGCAAGGGGGCCAGCTTCAAGCTGGCGAAATTATTGAGGAATAAAAGCTAACACTTCTTAACATTAACTGTACTATTTTAATCAGATACGCTATACTCTTTATAGCCATGACCGTTAAAACCCGTAAGGCCATTGAAAACACGATCCAAATGCGGCTCGCCCAAAGCGAGGCAGACTACCGTGCCGCCCACCAGCTGCTGCAATCTGCGCGCGGCCAATCCGGCCTGGCCCATGACTCTGGCGCAAAATACTGGCTCCTCAAGCAGCATGCCCTCCCCTCCACGGGCACCCTCATCGCCACCGCAAAGGGCGAGGTCTTAGGCGCAATTTGTTTGTTCGGAGAAAGCCCCTTCGGCCTGCCGATCGAGGCCCATCACCCGCTCGCGGGCCTGCGCAGCCAACTCACCGGCCGCACCGCCGAGATCTCCTTTCCCGCCGTAAAAACCGGCCACGAGGATCTGCTCCTGCCGCTCTACCAATTGGCCTTAAAATTCGGCAGCACATTTTGTTTATACGAGCACTTCGTCACCGAGGTCCCCACCAGCGCCTGGAAGCAGCTCGAGAATTCTGGTTTCCTCAGCGAGCTCAGCCGCTCCAAACATATCCTCGCCCTTTGCTCGCCGATTCTCGCGGAGAGCCCCCTGCCCTGCAAAGTGGAATTCCCCGAATACAAATTCTTCCGCACGGCCCACCAGCATATGCCGCCAGATGTGTACGCCCAGCTTTTTCCCAAAGAGTTTTTCGAGAAACTCAGTGATAGCGAGCTGCGTGTCCTGAAAAATATCTATGACTTCAGCGACTATGCCCGCTCCCTGCCCAATCGCGGTCTTCAAGTGGGCACCTGCCCTAAGTCACGCCGCTTTCCCTTGAGCTGTGAAGGCTACCTAGTGCTAGCCGCGGGCGAAAAGCTTCACGTGCTCGTGCTCGACGTTTCGCGCCAGGGCCTCAAGATCCGCTCCGAAGAGCCACTCGAGGCGGGCCATTCCTACCCCTTGAATCTTTCCGTAGGACTGATGAAACAGACCGAACTGATCGCGTCCGTCATCTGGGTGGACGAGCTTTCCCAAACCGCCGGGCTTCAAGTGCAGAGTGGGGATGGAAACTGGCAGGAGCTGCTCGACTACCTCGAGACTTCAGGCTCCAAGACTGTCGCCTAAAATAAGCTTTTTAAATGGCCAGCCGTATTTTTTCTGCACGCCCTCGGTGAGCTCATTCCACGCCTCGCGCAGCGTCCACATCGCATCGTCGATTTCCTTCTTCACCGTCAGCGGCAGGTCATCCGTATAGGTCAGGGATATGCGAAGCTCGTACAGAAAATTAAATAGGAAAAACATCTTGGCCGCTAGCCAGGGGTCGAACTGCGCCACCAAGGCTTCTTCCGAATCGAAGTAGCGAAAGGTGAGTGTCTCCGTGAAGGGCTGGCGATTGCGGTATTTCGAATACACCTCCACCAGCTTTTCCGTATTGCGGTCCAGCAAATCCAACACGCGATAGAGCTCACAGCAACGCAAGAAAAAGGCGTGGTCCACTTCGCCCCGAAACTTGATCTCCCCCTCTCCGGCCAGTGGGCTACGAAAGGTGGGCAGGGTGAATTTCCGATAGGTATGAGCGGCTTTTTTCGTTTTCTTTGCCATGCCAGCGATAGTAGCTGCCACGCGATAAAAATGTCAGGCTTTGTTTCCTTACATCTCCTGTCCCTAACCGAAGCTTAATGACTCCGGCGCGAAAGCGCTGTTAGATCCAAGACAGGTGGAATTTCTATTTAGGGGGGACTCATGAAAGCATTTTTTTACCTTTTTCTCTTTGCTAGCACAGCTCCAGCATTCGCCGTCGACCAGGACGAAATCAAGGCCGGCACTCCAGTGGCCCAGCTGGAATCGCGATCCAGCCCGAGTTTATTTGACCGCATAAATGCAAATTATGGATTTTTGTTTCTGGGCCCCACGGTGAGCCACCTCGACGGCAACCTCGATGGCCGCGGCACCAATATGCATATGCGCAACTATTTCTCGGTAGGTTATGAACTCACTAAGAACACCGAACTGAGCACCGGGATCGAAGTGCGCCAATACTGGCGTCCGAACGATCCGAGGCGCCCCGACCGCGCCAACCTCGAGGCGCGCGACCCCTACCTCAACATTCGCCAGCAACGGATCATTGATGCCGGCACCTTCACTCTAGCCGCGCGCATGCGCTATTTTTTCGCCGTCTCCGACTGGAGCAAGGCGCGGCTCAAAACTCGTCAGGATTCTGGGAATGGCACGCTCAATCCCACCCTCTACCCAAGCCTCAGCTTGGCCGACGGTGACCTTCGTCTCTCCTGCACCATTGGGGCTTATATCAACTTACCCAAAAACGCCCCGGCCATTCGCGAAGACTACAGCCTCGAAGTGATTCCCACGGTGGCCTACCGCATGAGTCCCAAATGGTCCACTAGAGTGCGCTTTGATTCCGGAGACATGATCCACAGCACGGACGGCCGTTGGTCCAAACTCAACAACCGCTTCACGGGCCACAATGTCTATGCCGGCGTGGTCTTCACCCCCACGCGCAGCTTGATGTTGAATCCCGAGCTAGGCTGGGGCAGCGACACCTTCCGCATCGACCAGACGGAGCTCTCGCTCTTCGCGAGCTACAATTTCCTCTAACGACTAAAATCCACCAACCGCTCCACAATGCGTGCGAGCGGTTGGCCACTAGGCGAGGAAAGCAACGCTGCCGTTCTCCAGGATTCTGGAACGGCAGCCGCTTCTGACCAATGGCTCTTGTCTTCCGCTTGGTCCAACGCCAAATCTCCTACCGCACGAGCACGCCGCCCCACAGGAACCGTCCAAAGAAAATCCGGATGCGCCGTCTGCAGCCATTCGCCTCCCACGATTTTGCCATCTGCATCCAATTCTAGATCGTAGGAAAAAAAGGCACTGCCGATCACGTCATCGTCGAGAGTGTCGAGGAGGGCCGTGCTGGGGCCGCTCTCTAGCATATAGCTCACACTCATTTCGATACGCACATAAGTAACTGCCGTGGGCGCCCGCCACTTCCGCCTTGGGTCGCTGCTATCCACGGGGCGCATCGCCTCGACCAATTTTTCTACCTTGAGTCCCGTCTTCGGGTCGGCGTAGTTGTACTGGTACCCAATCACCGGCTGGTTCCACACTTCGTAGTCATAGTTGACATCGAGGATGAACGGGCGCCGAGACACACCAATTTGATTCACCACCGCCAAGTGCCAAGTGCCTGGATTGCTATCTAAGCAGTCAGGATTCTCCAGGCGATTTCCTTCTCCCCGACGTGGACTACGGTCATTGCAACGCCCACCGATGAAACGCACCGGATAGTTCCCTTTTGCCCACAGTAAGGTGGTGAGGGCCTTCACGTCAGAAGGATAGAAAAGTATTTTGCTGCCATTGGCGGCCAGCACTTCTTTGGCACGAGCGGGGCGATCCTCCATATAGGAAGCCGGGGCCCAGCCATGGCAAATCCCCATCCAGGTCTCCACGCTGCCATAACGCTCATGATAGGAACGCCCCTCCCCGATCATTTGTTTCGTCAGAGTAAAATTTGTGTCGCCGACAAGAAGGTCATATTTTTCCGCTGGCGAGAGTTGCTCTAGCGGCCCACGGCCCAGCTGCGCGAGGAGGTAGCGTTCGTTCAACGCCCAGTTCAAGGCCGCGTCGTAGTTGGCATCGGCGTAGCGATTGGCGATCAAGCCGGAATAGATGGGCCAATAGGAATCACTCCAGGGCTGCTTACGCGTAGAAGCCCGCTTTAAGTCCGCCCCTTCCATTTCGCTCAGAGATCGATAGCGTAGCTCATCCACAAGATTTTCCGCGCGGTCATTTGCGCCTGGCGCAATGGTTTGGCCAAAGAATTTGTTTTGCACCCACTCCGCACGCCACTGTTCGCGCCAGGTCTCCCGGTCCATGCCATATGCCTGAGAGAATAAAAAAACTAAGACTAACAAGAATTGCATAAACCCTCCTGAGACAGATTTGTGCAAGCGGTAGGCCAGTTGCTTAATTTGCGCTATGGTAAACAAATGAAGTTGCGAAAATGCGCGTTACTTTTTCTCGCCCTATTCACCTCGACGATCTTTGTGGTACATCCGTGGGCAAGAGGAAAATCCATGAAAGAATTTCGCAAGCCCAGCGCAGAAGAACTGAAACAAAAGCTAGACCCTGTCCAGTTTCAGGTGACGCAAAAGAATGGGACAGAACGAGCCTTTCAGAACAAATATTGGGACAATAAAGCCGAAGGCATTTATGTGGACGTGGTCTCCGGCGAACCGCTCTTTAGCTCGCTCGACAAATTCGACTCGGGCACGGGCTGGCCCAGCTTCACCAAACCCTTAGAGCAGAAAAACCTCCTCACGCATCGCGATGAAAGCCACGGCATGGCCCGCGTGGAAGTCCGCTCCAAAGGAGCCGATTCCCACCTTGGGCATCTCTTCGACGATGGCCCCAAACCCACTGGCCAGCGCTATTGCATGAATTCCGCCTCCCTTCGTTTCATCCCTAAGGAACAGCTAGAGGCCGAAGGCTATGGCCAATACAAAGCGCTCTTTGCTACAGAGACCTCCAAGGCAGGCTTAGAAAAAGCCGTGCTCGCGGGCGGCTGCTTCTGGGGAGTGGAAGAGCTCCTGCGCCAGCAACCAGGCGTGAAACAAACCGTGGTGGGCTATACCGGAGGCTATTCGGAGAATCCCACTTACGAGACGGTGAAAACCGGAGTCACGGGCCATGCCGAGTCCATTGAAGTCACCTTCGACCCCGCCAAGACCTCCTATGAAGAGATTTTAAAATTCTTTTTCAAGTTGCATGATCCCACCACCGCCAATCGCCAGGGTAATGATGTGGGCACCCAATACCGCTCGGCCGTTTTCTATACGAATGATGCCCAAAAGCAGACGGCGGAAAAAGTGAAAGCCCTCGTGGAAAAAAGCGGGCAGTGGAAGAAACCTATCGTCACGGAAATCCTCCCAGCACAGAAATTCTATCCCGCCGAGGATTACCACCAAGATTATTTACAAAAGCACCCGCAGGGCTATACCTGCCACTACGTGCGTCCCTTGGAGTTCTGAGCTAAGCCCGCATCAAGCGCGTGCAGCTAAAAATCTCTCCGGAATCATAGCGCTCCGAAACGAACTTCCAGTTCACGATGCGCTGGAAGTTGGTCAGAAAATCCTTCCGGGCATTGCGATAGTCGATGTAGTAGGCATGCTCCCAAACATCCACCACCAGAATCGGCACCTCGCCCTTGGCCACCGGCGTGTCTGCGTTGGAGGTGTTCACCACGGAAAGCTTCCCCGCCTTATCACGCACCAGCCAGGTCCAGCCCGAGCCAAAATTTGCCAAGCCCTGCGCGTGAAACTCCTCGGCAAACTTTTCCTTCGAGCCAAAGGAATCCTTCAGCGCGCGCTCCAGTCCGGAGCTCATTTGGCTCTCGCCATTTGCCGCCAACGAATACCAATAAAAAGTATGGTTCCAGGCTTGGGCCGCATTATTAAAAAGCCCCCCGCTCGACTTACGCACAATCTCTTCGAGGGTGGCGTCCTTTAAGGGCGAGTCCTCTAGCTGTTTGTTCATATTGTCGACATAGGTCTTGTGGTGCTTGCCGTAGTGGTACTCGAGTGTCTCCTTCGACATCACGGGGGCCAGGGCATGTTGTTCATAGGGAAGCTTAGGAAGAGTGAATGGCATAGGATCTCCTTAGGGGCAGAGCATACACCAATTCTCAGCGGCTGGGGGTGCGGCTATTTTGTTAGCCCCCGCAAGCCTGCGGAAGAGCATTGATAAAACGCTGGAGCTGAGCCTGCTCGGCGGCCGTGGTGGTGCTCGCACACTCCCCGCCCATCGGCTTGCCCTGGTGATCTAACCAGCTGCCTCCCTGCATGCAGGCCCGCAGAGCTACCATATGATTTTTTAGCTCACGGAACTTTCCGGCCCCAAAACGCCCACAAGTATCGCGCAAAAGCTCCGGGGCGAAACGCGAACGATCCAAGCCCTCCAAGGATTGCGCCGTAAAACCGACCCCCACATTATAGGCCGAGGCAAAGGCCGTGAGACTCTGGATGCTGAGATCATCCCAGGCGTGCATTCGAAAACTATCTTCGCCGACACGAGAGTTCGCGTAAGAAAGATAAATCGCTGCGGCCCCAAAACTCAAGGAAGGGCATTTTGCTAGCAACTCCCTCGTCACCATGGCATTTGCACAAGAAGCATCTTCGAGACGAGTGCCCAAGCGATCCACATAGGTTCTCCAGGCCGCTCCAATCTCAGGAATGGTGGAACGCCATTTCTCCACATCCTCGAGGTTCGCACGCGTGGCCTGGCAAAGGCCCACCACACCCGTATGGGAAGCCGCTCCGGCGTCGAAGCGGCTTTCGCGGCCACACAAACAACTCATCAGGGTAATCGGCACATTGAATGCTTCGGCGGCCGACTCGATCATGAATCGGTATTGTTCGAGATAAGTGGCCTGCTGGTTCCGCTCGCGCTCACTGTGCAAGAGGCAGCGATGGTACTTTTCCACCTCGGCCACCGTCTTTAGATTATTTTCCTGCGCATCAAAGGATTGGATGGCCATCGTGATGCTGCGAAGAAGGTTCGGATCAGGGATCACTGTAGGCACGGCCACAGACGAAGGGCCCGAAGCCACCGCCGGTTGGCAATCCGCCACCACTCCGCTAGCCAGAGGATTAGGCCGCAGCGTAAAATCCTCGGCATAGACCGTAAAGGTTTCCGGAGGAGGCAGAGGCAAACAAGGCTGCCACCAATATTCCGGCCGCTTCACCAAGAGTTTTTGCACGCCGTCTTCCACCACGCAGCCCACGGCCTCGAGGGGGAGGCCCATTAAGTCCACCCTACTCACGGTCTGGCAGCCGCGAACCACCTCGTTCACGCGAAAAGAACTGCCCTTCATGGTGAGGAGGCCAGTGCAGCTCGAAGCCTGTGCGGGATTGGAAAAGAAGAGAGAAAATAGCAAAAGAAACACCGGGAAACCCTCCTTGGCTCCTCTTTAGAGTAGCGCTTTTCTCCAGAATGCACCAAACCTAGCGCTAGCGTGTGAGGGCCCTGCCGACGGCCGAAGCATGCAGCCGCCCAAACCGCGCCTGGAAACTTATAAAATGCTGTATCGTTCTTCGGCTGGTGGCCACGCAAACAAAGCGCAGTTTTCTATAGAAATAGGTATTTTTTTCAGGAATTCCATACCGCTTTTCTCGACGATTACTAAGCTCTGGGGAAATTTAGGTAATTTCTACCCGCATAAAATAAATATTGTTTATATATTATTGGATTTAATAACAGCTTTTCATTTAAATTTCATTGACCCGTTCCATCCCACCGTGTCAGAACCTGTCGGCGATGAGGGTAAAAGTATTCACACAGATGCTTTTGGGACTAGGGCTATTTGTAGCCTACGGCGAGGGTGTGGCCTCTGTAAAAAATCCAGAGAGCCCCTGGAGCGCTGGGGCTGGGATCTCCTACGAATCGAGCCTATATAAATTTGGCGACGAAAGCCGCAGCCAGTCCATGGGCGCCGGCATTGACCTTGGCTATCGCCTTAGCCCCAAACTCTCCCTCGGAATAGATGCCAGCTTTTCGCAAGAAATTGGCGGCATCCGCGAGACCCTAGGCAATGATGGCCACCTGGCTCTCAATCATAGTGGCTGGCAGCTGAGCCGTGACCTAGCCTTAAGCCAGAGCCTAACGGCCGTCATTCCCCTTAGCCGCCAAAGCGGCCGCCGCGATGGACTTTATACCGCCCTCACCTATGGTCCGATGATTGCCTGGGACCTCAGCGAGATTGTCACTCCGGGCCTTTCTCTTTTTGATCGCCCAAGTGCCACTCGTGCTTTTCACGAGTTCACGGTTTCTACCTCAGGCAGGTCGATGAAGCAGTACTCGCTTTCCAACAGTATCGGGGCTAGCTATCGTTTTGCGAAATTTTCGATCTCTTCCTCGTTCAGTCGCTCCGTGGCCTGGACCTACCAAAAGAACCGCGTCTCTAGTTTTGGTTTTAAGCAATCGATTGCCTATAGGGCAAATAAACATATGGGTCTGTCCTTCACGTACGGAAACGGCGGAGATGCCCTCCGTCCGAATGGCCAAGATTCCAACATCAGTCTGATCAATGAAAACTCATCCAGCTTCTCAGGGGGTATTAGTTATGAACTATAACAAACGCAACGTCCTTTCCTTGTTCGCGGCCCTAACGATCGCCCTCACCCTCGGCGCGTGTACCAAGGATCGTCCGGAAAAAATTCCCGATGAGCTGCAAGAGAATATCGTAGAGAAGCAGCTGCTCACCAGCGCCACCATGACGATCCAGACCTCTGGTGGCAACCAGGCGCAAGTAGCCGCGAACCGCCAATTTTTCGCGGCCCAAGAAGCCCCATTGGTGACGATCGCTAGCGTGGAAGGCCCGCCCTCCTTGCAGCCAATGTTCCGCGATCTGCAGATCAACGCCCAGCCCGGCCGTAGCTACCAAGTGCGCTTCACGGTAGATGAAAAATTTGTCACCGCCAGTCTTGTGCTGAACGAACAGGACCTGCAAGCCCTCTCGCTCGTGCAGAAATCTATCGCTGCTCCTGCTGGCGATGGAAATTTTCATCTTCCGATCTTTAACTATGAAATAAGAGATCAAGGCACACTTGTGCGCGTGAGAAACGATCTGAACGAAGACACACACATAGTGCGCATCCAGTCCACAGGCCCTGAACGCTCTACTCACCTGCAGTATTCGATGAACCTCGTGAATCGGAATCTCGTGGCCATGGGCCGTAATGACGCCGATACTGTCTTCGTTCGCGAGAATTTCGAAGGCAAGATCTTCAGCCGCGCTGAGCTCAAGAACCTTCTCAATTTGGAAGTATTAGCTCCTGACGACGCCAAGCTTTACGTCAAAATCACCGGCGCCACGCTCCAAGTTTTTCGGGTAACGAAATTCTCAAATCTCAGCCCGGCCCAACAACAAATCCTCCGAGGAGAAAGGAGCACCGGCAATCTCATCGCCAATCAGGGCCTGGCCCATTGCTCTAATGCCCTAAAGCTCACCACTGGGATTGCCAATGATTGCGTAAGCATGGTGGTTGCCACAGGAGATGTGGAATCGGTACGGCCGCGCCTACAAACCTCCCGTCCGGACGGAACAGGCCCCACCACGGCTAATGTGGAATACACGGAGCTCACGAATAATGAGCAATCACCATTCGTACGGATCAGAAAAGACCTCCTGCTCGACGAAGTAAACCTGGATGAAAACTTCATCAATCCCGACCGCGTTTTGGACAAAGAAAAGCTCGCTGGCGAGGAATTTCTTTTCATGCGCACCGTCAGTGACACCCCAGAGCTGTTCGGCGCTGGCGCCTTCGCAGGACCAGCAAGGGGCACCGAAATCGTAAAATTCGAGTTTGAAGAAAACCGCGTGAATGTGGTGCGTGTAGATGCGATCATTCCCAACCGCGCCTCAAACAATCTCGAAAAAGAAGTTTTGATGAGCATTCCTGCCGTCTATCGTAAGCGGTTTGACAAAAACCAGAGGGGCGAGCTTCTACCCATACCTGAGTACCGCGAGGTGAATTATCGCACTCCCGGCGCTTTCGCCTATGTGGACTGGAAAGCCAATGCCCTTGGAGAAGTGGGCTCTCCTTTGGAAAGATTCACTGGTTGTTTTGCCTTTCAAGGAAATGAACAAACCAGCAATTTTCTCTACGAGAGAGATGCGGCCACTGGTCGCCCCAAGCAAATCGGCTTCACTCGCTGGCCCACATATTCCGTCAATAGCGGGCGCTGCATCGCCTATGACGCACACCAGATCGGTCGCTTCCAAGACAATTTCACCTTTCGCGAACGCATCTCGTTCTTACGCTACGAAAAAAAGGACGAGACCCCGCTCTTCGAAGTGCCCATGCTTGCCCAGTTGAAACTAGGCTACGGCATTTACACCACAGTGAAAAAAGTCCCTTCCACACTTGGAGCAACGGATTTTGCTGAGAACTTCAAATATATGGGGAGTATCCAGGATTTCCGTAACGGCCGCGTGAGCACCTATGTGTTGGCGGGCCTACCGGCATCAGGCTGGGAACGTGATGTGATGGTCGAAACTACCCGCGAAGTCATTGGCTGGTGGAACGAAGCCTTCCATAAGGCCTTCCGCGGCACGCCTCTTGCGCGCGCTGGAAACTACCTCGAATTGAAAATCGAAGGGATCGACATTCCTGCGAATCGCGAGCTTGGAGACCTTGATAGAAACTATATCTGGTATGTAGGCAAGAGCCTATACTCCTCCGGCATCCTCGGCTACGGCGGATTCAGCACCAATCCACGCTCGGGTATCATCGAGAACGCCTCCGTACAAATTTTTGGCGGCAACTTCTTGAATTCGATCCAGCACTACCGCAAATTGGCGAAAGCGATCGAAGACTATAAGGAGATGAAAGGTAAGATCGAAGCGCAAAACGCTCCCGATAGCGAGCTCGCCAGCCTGGCTAGCCGTCTCGCTACCAGCTCCCGTGCCGCTGAGGTGCAAGAAAATGCGCGCTCGATGGCACTTGTGGGCCCTAGCGCTCCTAATGCCAATATGACGAATGTTGCCAAAGATCTATGGGAGCGACGCGAGAGCATTCGCGCCACCATCGATAGATCCGTGATGACAGTGCCACAATCCCCGAACGAAGAAGTGCAGAAGGTTCTGGCCTCCTTCGCTTCGCCGAAAGACAATACCGACCTTGCCACCCTGCAAAGCCGCCTAGACACCATCCGTACTGCCCAAGCCACCTTGGAGCAGAAAAAATTGGAACAAATGAATGTGGAGAACGGCCACGGGTTGTTAGGTCATCACTGTGCTTTTGAGCTTGGCGAAGAACAGCTGGAAGCCATGTCTAACCTCACAGGGGACATTGACCTCAATAAATACTCCGATGAAGAGCTTTTCAAAATGTTCCTGCGTTTTGTGGTGGCCCACGAACTTGGCCACAATTTTGGCCAAATCCACAACTTCAAAGGAAGCTTTGACAAGACCAACTGGAAGTTCGATGAGAATGATCCCAGCCAACGCACCACATCTAGCGTCATGGACTATGTGCGCCCCGAGGACTTCTTCAAACTCGACGGTATCGCTCCCTATGACGTGGCATCCCTGAGATTTGCCTATGCTGGCCTTCTGGAGCTACACCCTACAGTTTTGGAAAACCTAAAGGAAAGGGGCTTAGATCACCTTCCCTTAAAGAGCACGAGAACCGATCAGGAGGGAAAACTCTCGCTCGTGGAAAACAAATACGTCCATACTTCGGAATACTTCAAGGCCTTGAACATTCCCACCTGGGCAAGCTTCCGTAGAGAATCCTTGAATATGATTCCGCTAAAGATCTATGGCTACTGCGTGTTCGAAGCCGGAGTGGTTCCTGGCTGCGGCACCTTCGACCGCGGCACCACCTATACCGAGCTCGTGCAAAATATCGTGGATGAATGGGATGCAATGTCTTATGTCCGCCGTAATCCCACCGATCGACCAGAATTCGAGAGCGGATCGGATTTTGTTAACGGCTATATCAGCCGTGTGTTCTCGGTCTTTGACCAAGTGCGCACCTTCTCTGACAATCTCTTCATCAAGATCATTGGCGGAGGAACCGAAGAGGAGGTTGAGGACGCTGTGGAGGCCGCTTCCATCGCGCAGCAATTCTTCCATAGAACAATCCGCACTCCCGACGCGGCGAACGAAGTGCGATCAGTAACAATGGTCAATATGCCTATCGATGAGGATGGCAAAACTGTCGTCGTGATGACCAAACCGCTCTATGACCGAGTTTCTCACGTGACCCAAGGCGCCATTGTGGAGTTCGCGGGCATCGGGATGCAATACGAAAAAGCGATCGCGCTGATGATGCTACTACAGCGTCAATCCTCTGCCCTCTTTACGGAGCAAGCGGTAGATGGAGCCAAACGCACCTCCTTCTCCTTCGTGGATTTGGAGCGTGTGATACTAGACGATGTGCCCGTGGCAAAGCTGCCCACAGTGAGCTTACTCAATGAGGTCTTGAACCAAAGCATCACTCCAGCGGCGCTCGCCAAAAATGGATTGCTTCCCTTGCCGGCCATGTTTTTGGCCGAATCTAGCGGCATCATGACATCGATTGCGATGCAGAACTCGCTTCTAGCTCTCGACGCCAATGCCTTGGATGCCACTCAGGAAAACTATGCCGATCAGTTCCGCATCCTGAGTGGACGAAGAGCTCCCTGGTATGCACCTTCTTTCTCAAAATCTAATTTGAGTTATTGGGCGCTTGCCGCGGACAATCCAAACGCCAAAGCAGAAAGCCTGACGAACCCTGCTGCGATAATGATTGCCTCCCATGCTGGTATAGGCAAAGTTCTCAAGGTGGAGGAAGAGTTTGGCAAAGCCATGACCGCATACTTCAACGGTAGGGAAGTGCTCAGAGAAGCTCCCGAAGAGTTGATGGCAGATCCTGCAAAACTGCAGAAGGTCACTGACGCCACGGCCGAGGCAAAAGCAACCGTCGCCCGGCTCCTTGCCACTTTCCCTGCAGAAGTGGTGGGCGAGCGAGATGTTGATACCTTTACAGATGACTTAAAAGACCTGTTCATCCAGGTGATGAATCTACAAGAGAAGCTTAAAGCCGCAGAAGAAGCGGGCGATCGAGCTGCGTTACAGCAAGGCAATTTGAACGCCGTTCTCCTCCGCAACCTCATCCAAATGTTGCCGAAAAATGATCCGTTACTTGCGGTAGCGATAGAGTATTTACCTGCACCTCAGATGAATGCCATCTTGCTACATAATCTCCGCCGAAACGCAAGCCTGTCGGGCGCCTATAGTCTACAAACACAGATTATAGAAAATATGTCCCTAGTGCTCTATATGACTCACGGAGAGTACTGGAGACAGTAAACCCTATTCGACAGAAAAGGCTCCGGCTCCTCAAGGATCAATCCTTAGGCCGGGGCCTCTTTTTTCTCTATTTCCCCCTCGCCCGCAAATGGCTAAATAGCTTACACATCATCCGGAAGCTGACGTTCTTTACGATCCTGACTGCCGCCCCAACCGACATTGCGAGGCTTACGCTAAGGATCTTAAAAAGTTGACCAAATGCATCAAAACAGATAAACCTTCGTTTCGATTCTTCCACCCCATCCTGAGGAGCTCCCCCATGAAATCCGTCCTTTTTTCGATCCTGGTGCTTAGCCTAGCCTCCCCCGCTCATGCTCAAGGCCTAGCGGCCCTTGGCATTCCCAATTCTCCGGGCAAGTGCTCCAGCAACGCCTGGCGAAGCACCCAGGTGCTGCTAAAGTTCAACGGCACCGAACTAAACCCTAGCGATCCACAGCAAGTACAGCTGGATTCTCAGAGTGGCTACAGCTCGCAGAATGGCTTGGAGAAATTTGCTTTCGAAATCAAGGCCACCGGAGAGACTTATGAAGTGTTCACCAAAGAATCGGATTGCACGATTGTTGGCCTCGGCATCAATAATATAGCGGCGATGACGGAACCAAAACCTGGCACCTGCGACCAGAGAGCCGGCGCTGTGGGACGAGGCACCTTGCGAAACAACCGCCTGATTCTCGGCCAGAGCAATGAGCAAGCCAATTCGGTGACCGTAACACTCGATCGGGAAAATTCTGGAGCGACCGACGAGCAGAATCTAGGCACTGTGTATGCTCTCGTGGGCTCGGGACATACGGAAGAGAGCCCCGAGGCCATTGATGTCTACACAAGAAATAGCGACTGCAAAGTGCTTGGCTTCGCTCTTTTAGGCGCTGAGCTTTTTTAAGATTGTCAGAAAAAATAAAACCCGCGCTCGCGAGAGCAGCGGGTTTTCTTATGTCCGGAAAGTCGCCTGTTTTGCCTCACCACGAAAAGTCAAAAAATTTCCAGGCATGCTCCTTGCTCTCGGCTCCCGACACGTGGATTTCTGTCCACCAAAAAAAGGAGCAAATCATGGAATCAGCAAGAGACCTATATGACGCAACAGAAGCCCGCGAAGGCAAAACCACCAAAGCCATCGAGCGGCAAACGGCAAAAATCCCTTCGGTGGCTTTTCTTAGCCTCGCGATCGGATCAATGGCTCTGTCTCTCGGCCTAGAGGTATTTTCACGACGCAAAAGCCCTGGGGAATTTGTGGGACTTTGGGCCCCAACTTTCCTCCTCTTCGGGATTTACAATAAGCTAGTAAAACTCGAGGGCTCGGATCGTTTCAGCCGCTAAAGCCAGCCGCTAGGGGCGCGATGCCGCGCTCCTAGCTCCTATGTTCGTGCCCATCCTCTTCGGGATCAATTTCAATCGTCACCCACACCGTACCCACATCCTCTTTGGAGTGCGCGTTGAAGTAGTTGTGTTTCAGGTCCTCTTCGTTCATCCGTTTTAGAGAAACCACCCGGCCATCCTTGCGCCAGAAGAGATAGTCTTCCCTCTGGATATTGGGGGTGCCGAGATCGGGGAACATCTCCCGCACTCGCGCGGTGGCGACCACCATCGAATCCGGTCCGGGCCTCACCTCAAACGACATATGTTGCACCAAGGACTCGCCGCTTTCGGTCTCCACGATCTGGGCGTGGAAGTAGCGCGTGCCGGGCAGCGTATTCTTGGTGCGGGTCACAGTCATCTTTCCCGTATCGGGATTTGCATCCACCACCACCTGCGGTTGCAGGCCCGCGGTTTTCAGGCGCGCCGCTAGCTGCTGGGGAGTGCGCTTTTCCGAGTCGGCGAGCAGGCGCGTGAGCGTTTGGATCGACTTTTTCTCTCCCTCGCTCAAGGGCGGAAAAGCCTTTGCCTTCTCTGCCGTGGCCACGGCTGCCGCCGACGCCGCTGGTGTTGGAGCAGCTGACGAAGAAACAGAGGCCGCTGTTTCACTCCCTCCCGTGGCGGCGGGCTCCGGGCTCACGGGCACCGAAGCGAGGCCGCGGCCGGCTACTTCCTTTATCTGCTCCGCTTCAGTGAGCACGGAAACGGGCGAAGAGACGCTCTTTCCCTGCAAGAAAAACCATGCGCCCACGACGGCGCCCAATCCTAGGACTGCAATTCGTTTTTTCATGTTTTCCTACCTTTGGTCGCGAAACGCGTTGTCTTGCCACTTTTGTAGATAGGCCGTGGGATTCATTAGATCCGAGCGTCGTTGGTAGGGCTTGGTAGTTGAATTCAGCGAGCCGCTGGCGGTGCCCCGGTAGAGCTCGAAATGCAGCATCGGAGTGCAGCAGGTGGTCTTGCCCATATACCCCACGGTTTGGCCGGAAGTGACACGTTGGTCTTTGTTCACGGCGGCCTTGCCCGTCACCTCTCCATAGCGCACCACGAACCCGCCCGAGTGTTTCACCTCGATCGCGTATGTGCCCTGATAGAAAAAGTAGAGGCCACGGATCACCGTGCCGTCTGTCACCGAACGAATGAGGTCATTCTTCGCGCGGTAGAGGTCACAAGCTGCGTGCTTCCGGCCAGAGGCACGAGCTGCCCCGAAGGAGCGCGGAGCCGAGGTATAGGAATGCGTGGGGCGAATCGCTAGGGGGAACTCGCAGCAGTTGGGATCGTCAATGCCGAATACGAGATCGGGAACATCGTCGGGATCCTTGATCGGAGCCATGCCCGCACACTGGGATCTCTCCTTTATGTAGGTCTCGGCCACCCAGCCTATGCTATCGGCCTCGTCCTCACGGTCGGGGAACTGCACTTTGGAGAAAACGTAGTTCACGCCACCAATATTTTTTGTTTTCTCCACATCACCCCAGCCTTGGAAGACCTTCACGCGATCGCCGCGCTTCACGAAGAAAAGCACCTTGGCTAGATCATCCGAACGCACCGATAGGGTTCCGGAAGTGATGCAAACAACTTGGTCCACTCCCCCTTCCAGGGTGGTGACTTCCGCTTTTGCTTGGGAGAAAAAAAGAGAGAATGCAGTGAGCAAGAACGCATAGTTCTTC
>JAKFYM010000187.1 GCA_021730855.1 Bdellovibrionales bacterium | reverse complement strand
TGCGTTTGTAGTAAAAGCTTTGCGAAAAGACGCGGCGGCCGAAGGAGTAGACTTCCGTATAGGTGACCCCATCGATGGTGTTGGGGGGATTCATGCTTGCGAGCAGGCCTTGGAAGAAGGCACCCAGGATGGTGAAGTTCACGCTGGCCTGGGTGGCCTGGGTGGTGGTGGGGCCGGCAGAAAAAGAGGCGCCCGCGGGGCGGCCCAGGATTTCCGTTTCATAAGATTGTTCGATGGGCTGAGCCTCAGTGGGCTCGGTTCCCCAGGCTTCGGCATTGCCGAGGAGGAGAGTTAAGATCGAGTAGGTGCCTAACTGCTTGTAGTTGAGCATATTTATCAATTATACAAGCAGTGGAGAAAAATATTAATGTTTTTTAACAATATGCCGAAGGTGCTGTTTTCAGGCTGGAATTTTTGCTCAAAATCTAGGCAGTGCGGATTGTGTACAGCCAAAATAGGGGAGATTCCTCCCCCATTTTGGCGCAAAAACTAGCGCACCACTACTAGCACTGTGGAACGCGAAAGTTTCTGTTTCATCTGTTGGTTGGCCGCAATCCCGGCCTCACGCAGGTTTTGCTTCATTTCCTCATCGGCATTCCCTATGAGCTCCTGTAAAGCCGTAGGGCGCGAAGCCATATTGTGGCTCTTTACTGCGAGCGAACTATCCTTGGTGCGTAAGTAGGTCTCAATGGCGCGGTTCCGATTTTCCGCCAAGGTGGCCTGGCCCGAAGGAAGAGTGGATTTCTGAAAGGCTTGGTCTGGCCAAGTGAGCACTTGCACCTCCACCACATCGCCTTGTTTCACAGCGTTCTCTAGCAAGCGATCGAGCTTTTGTTGGGACGTGGCCGTGAGGATCACTCCATTTTGTTCAAACTGCAGCTCGGTGGAGAGTTTTCCGTTCTTGGCCGCGCGTGTGCCGGGCAGGGGAGCGCCGGTAGACGCCGTGCCGGGAGGATTGAGGCTTTCTGGGTTGGCCGGAGTTCCAGCGCCTGCGGTGTCTCCTGGGCCGGTGGGGGGATTGGTGTCGGTGGCGGCGCCAAATTTTCCGCCGGGATTGCCTAGAGGATTGTCACTCGAGAGAGCGGGCTGAGTGCCCATCGGGCCTGAGCGTGAACCGGCAGTGGCCGCAGGATAGGCGCTCGGAGCGCTGGGCTTAGGGCTTTCGGCCGCGAGGGTGAGGCTGGTGAGCAATAAAGAAACAATCATCATGGGATCTCCTTAGTAGTTCTTAGTAGTTCGTGAGAAACGTTTCTGGTGGAGGATTGCCGGAGAGCCAACCTAATAAACCGGGCTTGAGCTTAGGACGCTTTTTTTCTAAGGCTAGCGTGAGCTGATGGTACTTATGCGCCAAGCGATCGCTTTCCTCGGCGGGCAAAAGGTTTCGGAGCTCCGGAAAATATTCCTCTTCCTCTTCGTCCAAATGCAGCTCTAGCAATTCGCAGAACACATGCATCCTGGCTTCCCAGATGAGTTGGCTGCGCGTTTTTTTCAGGCGCTCCACAAGGTTTTCTAAGGTGCTGTGTTCTTCCACGTCGAGAGTGGCGAGTTTTTTCAAGCGCTTGCGCGCAAACGCATTGGCCGTTTTCTCCTCGCCTTTGGCGTGGGCCGCCACTAGTTCCGTCAGTTCTTTGAGTAAGCGCCGCTTGCGTTGGTAGGTGGCTTTTTCGGAGCGCAAATCCTTTAAGACTTCGCGAATCTGCCAATGGTCTGTGATGAGTTCGTTCACTAAGTCCATATTTGCCTCCTAGAGCTAAGGCAGGCCCCTCTTGCGAGCGTGCGCCTGCGGTTCTAGATAAGAGAGCAAAGATCGGGCCAGAATTTGGCAGACCAAAAAGGTGCTAGATTGAAGCTGCCGCGGGCATTTGGCGCTTTAATGGCTAATCTGCATAATTTTTGTTTATAGCGATATAGGCGGCACCTAAAATACCTGCGCGATTTCCCAAGCGCGATACTTTCATCTCCGGCAGGAGGGGCAAGGTGCGCAGCCTGCGCGCAATGAGGGTTTCGAGGCCGTTGCGTGTTTGGGGCAGAAAAAGCGCATTGGTTTCGGCAAAGGATCCCGTGAAGATCACTTTTTCCGGATAGTAGAGCACCACGATATTGTGAAGGTAATGGGCCAGCAAATCGGCGTATTCGGAAAAGAGCGCCAGCGCCCGCTTGTCTCCTGCCTGTGCCTGCGCGGCCACGGTTTTTCCGTCTGTTTCTTTGCCTAAGGCTTTGGAGGCACGGCGGGCAAAGTTCATTCCCGATAGATAGGCTTCGGCACAGCCAAGATTTCCGCAGCCGCAGGGCGCGCTAGCATCCCCTGGGTGCAGCAGCATATGCCCTCCTTCGGGGTGGAGGCCGCGGCCGCCACGCACGAGCTTGCCGTTGGCGATCACGCCCACGCCTAAGCCCGTGCCTAGGGTGAGCACCACGCAATTTTTTCCGCCCCCGCCCTTCCAACTTTCGGCGAGCACGGCGGCGGCGGCATCATTTTCGAGCTGCACCGGCTTTTTTAAAGCTCGCGTGAGTTCGGCGGTGAGATTCACGCAGAGAGGGGATGTCCAACCAAAATTCGTGGGATCGAGGAGCTTGCCCGTGGGCGCATGCAGGGGGCCCGCCGAGCCCACGCCAATGGCTTTCACGCCCGGATGCTTTTTCTGCAAATCTTTGCAGAGCTCCACGAGCTGTTGCTTGAGCGCTTTCCAGCCGCCTCGGAGTTCGGTGCGTGTCCAAACCTCTTCGAGGATTTTCCCTTTTTCATTCACCACGCCCGCCGCCACCTTGGTGCCGCCGAGATCAATGCCGATCACTTTCATGGCGTTAGCATAGTCGCTGCTGGCGGGGGAAACAAGTCTAGGAGCTTTCGCTGGTAGGAAGACGCAAGAGATGGCGCAGTAGGAGATCAATCTCTTTTTGGTCCTGCAGAAAAAACGACGCCTGCGAGGCCAGGTGGTGGCCGACGCGGATCGACAGGATGCGCGGATCGGCAAGGGCGAAGACGTCTTCGTCGGTCACATCGTCTCCCAAAAAAAGCGCCTGCACGCAATTTTGTGCGGCTAGTAATTCCTGGAGGGCATTGCCTTTGTGGGGCAGGCCCGGAGGCACCACATTCATCACAAATTTTCCTGGCAGTAGACGGGGCCTAGGTTGCAGGCGGTCAAAGAGCGCTAGGAGATCGGTCTTGCGTTGGCGTCGGTCAAGGCT
This sequence comes from Bdellovibrionales bacterium, assembly GCA_021730855.1. GTDB lineage: Bacteria > Bdellovibrionota > UBA1018 > CAIPTA01 > CAIPTA01 > JAKFYM01. The sequence continues at coordinate 15,513 of JAKFYM010000187.1, read as the reverse complement.
AGTGCGGTAATGCACCGACAGAGAGTAGGTCTTATTTTCGATCAGGACATCGCGGAAATCTTTGCAGAGCTCCAGAAGCTCCGCATGCCAGAGCGCGGTGAGGGTGGCGGCCTCCTCTAGGGGCAGGCCCAGCCCTTCCATGCCATGATTGCCCACGAGCGCACGGCACGGAAAGGGGATGCGAGTGTGCAGGTCCGCGAGGCTGCGGCCAGAAATAATGGCCAGCGGCCAGTGCTCGGCGAGCTCCGTGAGTAGGCTCTCGGTTTCTCGGCGAATGTGCGCGCGGCTCGGTTCCCGATGAATGGGAGCGAGGGTGCCGTCATAGTCGAAGGCAAGCAAGGCCTTGGCCTGCGCTAGTTTCTGCAGAGCTTCTAGCCCGAGGGGTGTGAATAAGTGGTTCATAGGCCAAGCCGCGGCCGCTCGCGGAAGCGGTGCTGCTGGCGCATGCGGGCAGCGTCGATCAGGATGCGGCCGGCCCAGCGGTAGACATTGAATTCCGCCACATAGGCGCGCATGCTGCGCATCCGGTGGCGCTGCTCCCGCACCGGCATTTCGAGGGCGATCTGTAGGGCGGCGGCGCATTGGTCGATGTCGTAGGGGTTCACGATTAGGGCTTCCGGCAGTTCGCGGGAGGCTCCGGTGAACTGGCTCAAGATCAACACTCCTTGCTCGTCTTCGCGAGCGGCCACAAATTCTTTGGCCACGAGGTTCATGCCGTCGTGAAGACTACTCACGAAACACAGATCGGAAGCGCGGAAAAGCCGAAAGACATCTTGCGGGCTATGGTGCTCCACCAGGAGATGAATGGGCAAATAGGTGCTGCTGCCAAAACGTTTGTTGATGCGTTCGGCTTCTTGGCGCACAGCCTGATCGAATTGTTTGTAGTGTTCAATCGAGGAGCGGCTCGGAGAGGCGATCTGCAGAAAAGAAAAGCGTCCCAGGAATTCGGGGCTCAGCTCGAGCAAGCGCTCCACGGCGAGGAAGCGTTCGAGAATGCCCTTGGTATAGTCGAGGCGGTCCACGCCCACGCCGAGCTTCACTTCGGGCGCGATCTGCAGCTCTTGGCGCACCTGCCGCTGGCACTGCGGAATGGGGGGTTGGCCCTCGAGCCAGCGGGGCGGCCATTCGATCGAGATGGGATAGTTGCGCACGGCTGTGTAGTGCCCGCCCGAGGCGATGGTGGAAGTCTCGCGGTCGATGCGCGTCTCCATGAAGCGATCCACGGTGTCGATGAAATTGTTGCAGTGGAAGCGGGTGTGAAAGCCGAGGATGCTCGATCCCAGCATTCCGTGCAGAATCTCTTCGCGCCAGGGACAGATGCCAAAAGCTTCGGGATTGGGCCAGGGAATGTGCCAGAAAGTGATCACGGAAGCTTTCGGGAGCCGCTGCTTGATCATGCGCGGAAGCAGGGCGAAGTGGTAGTCCTGTACTAGGATCACGGGGTTCTCGGTCTTGGTTTCTTCAAAGATGGCTTCGGCAAATTTGCGGTTCACGGCCACATAGGCTTCCCAATCTTTGGAGCGGAAGACGGGCCGGGTGTGCGCCACATGGCAGAGCGGCCAGAGGCCTTCGTTGGAGAAGCCGTAGTAATAGCCTTGCTCTTCTTGCTCGGTGAGCCAGACGCGGCGGATCTGGTAAGAGGGATTGTCGGGGGGCACCTGCACATGGTCTTTTTTATCGACGAACTCGCGATCAGCATTGCCGCTTCCATGCGCGATCCAGGTGCCGGAGCAGGCCCGCATCACTGGCTCGAGCGCGCTCACGAGTCCACTGGCGGGGAACTGCACCTCGACCTTGCCCTCCTTGCGAATATGAATATAGGGCTCGCGATTGGAGACGATCAGGATCTCGTCGCCCGCGAGGTCGTTCTGCAGAATTTCTTTGAGCGATTTGGGCGACCAAGAAATATGCGCTTCATCCCGAACTGCCTTTTCACTCTCCAGGCTGCGCATCATCGCGCGCAGGTCCTTCACGATCGGCCGCAGCTCCGAGCTCACGCCAGGAGAGAACGGACGTAGGAGACCTTCCCCCCGCATCACGGCCCGCATGCCATTGATCCAGCCGCGCCAACTGAGCTGGGCGATCACCACGGTGGTGAAGGAAATCACCACGGCAAGCAGGGCGAAAAAATAGAAGATATAGCGTTTGGTCTCGGAGCTTCTGCGCTCCACATAGCTCATGTCGTGCACGAGGATGAGGGTGCCGATGTTTTTATTGTTCACGGTCACGCCCACGAAGGACACATGGATCGGGGCGTTGCCAAAACGCAGGAGGCCCGAGGCCTTATGCGCGGGCAGGAGATCTCCGGAGCAGTTCAAGGAGGGCGGAAAATATTCCGACTTCACCAGCATATTGCTTTGCGGGTTACAGAAAGCCAAGGCATAAAGCCGCTCGTCTTTCGTGGCGGAGCGGAATAAACTATCCAATCGCGCCTGAGAGTCACCCGCTTCCAGGGCCGCCAGCAGGGGGTTTTCTAAAGTATGGGCCACGAACTGCGAGCGAATTTCCACGTCGCGCACAAACCATTTCTCGACAAAGCGGTCGACCAATAGGAGCGTGGCCCAGGTGATGACCGCCAATACGAGAAAGAGCGGTAAAATGAAGCGTAAGGACAGGCGCATGAAGCAGAGTTCTCGGGAAATATTTTGCGGGCACTTAGAAGTGTGCTTTAGTACCTAATTACAACAATAGGAACTTATGTACAATAACGGACTGATCGGAAATTGCCAAATTGCCGCACTGGTAAGCCAGAGCGGCTCGATGGATTGGTTGTGCCTCCCGCGCCCTGATAGCCCACCTGTTTTTGGCCGCATTCTCGACGAACAAGGCGGGCATTTTTCGGTCACCTCGCCCGACGTGGCCTCCACTAAACAAGAATACTTGCGCAACACCAATGTGCTGATCACCACCGTGACCAGCAAAAACGGCGATAGCTTCCGCATCACCGATTTTTCCCCGCGCTTTCTGCAATATGGCCGGATGTTCCGGCCCTTTTCGCTCTTCCGCATCGTGGAGCCTTTGAGCGGCAGCCCGATGGTGAAGGTGGAGTGCCGCCCTGTGTGCGGCTGGGAGAAAACCGTCGTGGCGCCGACAAGAGGCAATAGCCACTTGCGCTACGAAATCCGCGGGGAATCCCTCCGGCTTTGGACCACGATGCCCATGACCTATCTGGCGGAGGAAAAGACTTTTCCGCTCCTGGAAAAAATTTACCTGGGGCTGTGCTGGAATACGGTGATCGAAGAGGATCTCGTGCAGGTCACCGAAAGCTTCCTACACCAAACGGTGAACTATTGGCGGGGTTGGGTGCAGCACTGCTCGATTCCCTATGAGTTCCAGGAGCAGACTATCCGCTCGGCCCTCGCGCTGAAGCTACATTGTTATGAAGACACGGGCGCAATCCTGGCGGCCCTCACCACCTCGCTGCCCGAGGAAGTGAATGGCAACCGCAACTGGGACTATCGCTTCTGCTGGCTGCGAGACGCCGCCTTTGTGCTCGCCGCCTTTCATGAGCTAGGCCATTTTGAGGAGATGGAAGGCTTTATGAAATTCCTCCTCTCGTTGGCGCGGGCAAGGGAAGAGACCAAGGATATGTTGCGTCCGGTATACGCTCTCGATCGCGAGCCCCCGCTTCCGGAAAAAGAGCACACTCTTTGGCGCGGCTATAAAGGCTCGCTACCTGTGCGCAGCATGAATCAGGCGGCCGAGCATGTGCAGAACGATGTGTACGGAGAAATGCTCTTGGCACTCTCGCCGATTTTTTTGGACGAGCGCTTCTACCACCTGCGCACTCCGGAGCATGAAGAGTTGCTGGCGAACCTGACCACCTTTTGCGTGCGCAAGCTTGGCAAACCCGATGCCGGCCTCTGGGAGCTGCGCGATGGCTGGCAGGAGCATTCCTTTTCGAACCTATTGTGCTGGGCCGGGATCGACCGCGCCCTGCTCCTGCAAAAGAAAGGGTATTTACGCTCGTTGCCCTTTGACCTCGAGGCGGAAAAGGCCAAGGCCGAAGCGATCCTGCGCCTTGGCGCGGTGGATGGAGTGCTCGGCAATGGCCCCGGAGATTCCACTCCGGATGCTTCGCTCCTGCTCTTGCCGCTCCTGCATTTTCCCGACAAAGAACTTTGTCTCGCCACAGTGAAGAAGATCGAGCAGGAATTGGTGTTTGTGGAAAACGGCAAAGCTCATGAGGGATTTCTCTATCGCTATTTACGAAAAGATGATTTTGGCCGCCCGCAGAGTGCCTTCCTGATTTGCTCGTTCTGGCTAGTGCAGGCGCTGGTGCGCGTGGGAGAGCAGGAGCGCGCACATCGGCTTATGGAAAAACTCCAGATGGTGGCCAATGATTTAGGCTTGATTGCCGAGCATTTTGAGCCAGGCAAGGGCGAGCAGCTCGGGAATTTTCCGCAGGCCTATTCGCATGTGGGGCAGATCTTGGGGGCGTTTGCGGTGTCGAAGTCGTGGCGGGAAATTTTATAAGCGCTCTGCCAGGCCCTTAGCCACTGCACTTCGAGGGCAGTTCCACCACCAAGCCCGAGGGCAGAAAGCGCCACAAGAATTTCCCTTGGGCATTCTGTTCCACTTCAAACTCCTGCGGCTGGAGGTGCTCCTCGTTCTCGTCAAAATAAAGCCGGCCCTTCTCCACGCGCAACACAAGGTAAGGATCTTCGTCGATCACGGCAGGCACGTGTTCGGCCACGCGTGTCCACCAACGGCTAGTACGGGCCTCCTCTAAAAGAAAACGTAGATAGAGAGAGCGGCCATTGCTGGCGAGCCCCATCGGCTCGGCTGGCTCGGGAGAGGGGATCACGGCCAAGAGCTTTCCTTCGCGATAGATACGGAATTTTTCTCGGCCAAATTTTTCCAGCGAAAAAGCGTATTCTTTCCCCCCGCTCACAAGTGCGGCGCGATTGGGGCCTAGCACGCGCCCGGGCACGCGTAGGTAGCGTTCGCCGCAGACGTCTTTTGTCTCGCTCAGTTCGGCTCCGGCCATAAAGGTGAAAATTTTGCCGCCGGCGGTGAGCCGGATTTTTCCCCGCCTCACTGCTTTTGCCGCATCCAGCACGAGCGGGTACCCGAATTGCCGCAGCAGGCGGTTGGCCATGCGGGCGGTCTCGGCGAATTCCGCGTCTTCATTTTCAGAGATCCATGTAGAAAGGGCCGAGCGCAGGTCGGAGCTTTGCAGGGCCATCGGCTCTGCTTCTTCTACTCCCGCGGCCTCGAGGATTGGAGCGGGCACGATGGGCACGAGATTCGTCGGTGCCGCTATCGGGGGCATCTGCTGCGTGGCACAGGCAAAAAGAAGGAACGGAAGCAGAAAGAAAAGCATCCTTTCACTATGCCCCGCTTTCCGCGCTAAGGCAAAAATCGCTTCTACCAATTTTGCCGGAACTCGGCCATTCTCCATGGCCATGAAAGAAAATCGTCTTGCCCAGGAAAAGAGTCCTTACCTTCGTCAGCACGCCCACAATCCTGTGGATTGGTTCCCCTGGGGGCCCGAGGCTTTTGCCAAGGCGCAGGCGGAAAATAAACTGATCTTTCTCTCGATCGGTTATTCCACCTGTTATTGGTGCCACGTGATGGAGAAGGAGTGTTTTGAGCGCGAGGAAGTGGCCGCCCCGCTCAACCAGGATTTTATCAGCGTGAAGGTGGATCGCGAAGAGCATCCCGAGGTGGACGAAATCTATATGGCGGCGGTGATTGCCATGAATCGCCAGGGTGGCTGGCCGATGAGTGTTTTTCTCACCCCCGACCTCAAACCCTTCTGGGGTGGCACCTATGTGCCGCGCCCGCAATTTCTGGATTTGCTAGCGCGAGTGCAGGAGGCCTGGCGGGAGCATCCCGCGCAGATTCGTGCTGGAGGGGAAAAACTCCTGCAGTACCTGCAGACGGAGGACGAAGCCGCCACCCTCGCGAGCCCTCTTCAGGAAACTTTGGAAAAATTTTTGCAGCAATCCAGCGCTCGTTTCGATCCCCTGCATGGCGGTTTTGGCCCCGCCCCGAAATTTCCTTCCACCATGACCCTGCGGTTGCTCCTGCGTCTGAAGAGCCCGGCGGCCCTGCCGATGGTGGAACGCAGCCTCGAGGCGATGGCGAGCGGCGGCATCTATGACCAGCTGGGCGGAGGCTTTCATCGGTATTCCACCGATGTGCAGTGGCTGGTGCCGCATTTCGAAAAAATGCTTTATGACAATGCCCTGCTGGCAGTTGTTTACTTGGAGGCTTTTCAGCGCACGAGCCGGGCTTTGTATCGGCAGATTGCCACCGAGACCCTCGACTATCTGCTGCGCGATATGCGCTCCCCCGACGGAGGTTTTTTTGCGGCCGAGGATGCGGGAGACGTGGGCGCCGAGGGAGAGTTCTATGTCTGGAGCTTGGCGGATTTGCAGAAATCCCTAACGCCCGAGCTCTTGGCCGAGCTGCCATTCCCTGTTTCGGAAGCCGGAAATTTTGAGCACACCAATATTCTAGCCAATCCCAGGGCGTCACTTTCTGAAGAGGCCAGGCGCCTTTTGCTCAAAACGCGCAACCAGCGTCCGCGCCCGCATCGCGACGAAAAAATCCTCACCGCCTGGAACGGCCTTGCGCTCACGGCCTTGGCGCAGGCTGGTGCCGTCCTCGGAGAAGAAAAATTCTTGGCCGCGGCCCAGGATCTTGCCACCTTTGTGCGCACCCGGCTTTGGGACGGAAAAAATCTCCTGAGGCGCTACTGCGAGGGCGAAGCCAAATACTTTGGCACCGCTTCCGACTATGCCTATTTCATCGAAGGCCTGATCACGCTCTACCAGGCCGACTGGAATGAGGATTGGCTCTTGTGGGCACGCACGCTCCAGGAGCGGATGGACACCGATTTTTGGGACGATAAGCAGGGCGGCTATTTCACCGCCGCTGCTCAGGAAACAAATCTTATTGTGCGGAAAAAAGATCGGGATGATGGCGCCTTGCCTTCCCCCAATTCGGTGGCGCTGCGCAATCTCTATCGATTGGCGCAGTACTTCCAGGATCCCGCCCAGGAAGCGCGGGCGGAGAAGTTGCGCTCTTTTCTCCAACCCCTTTTCACGCAGATTCCTTTTGCGGCGGCCGATGCGATCCAGAGCCTCTTTTTTGCTAGCCATGAAACCTTGGTGTTGCGAGGAACGGAAGGGCGGGAATTCCAAAAACTCTTCTTGCCCGGCCTCTCCCTTTTGTGCGCCCGTGCAGACGAAAGCGCGCTTCCCCTGGCTGCAGGCAAGAGCGTGCGTCCCGCTGCCTATTTTTGCGAGCATGGCGCCTGCCTGGCCCCCCTTTCGCCGGGAGAGGCCCTCGCAAAAGCCGCGCAAAGGCCATTGCCAGGATAGGGTGCGGCTATTATGATTCCGCTATGACGCCTATAGAGGAATTTGAACGCCATTTGCAGCAGCTGAATAGCACCGCTATCGGCCGCCGAGCCTTTCTCGGCATGGTGCCCGTGCTACTCACCGCCTGTGCCACCGCCCAGCATCGCCAGCGCGAGGGCGACAATACCGGCCAGGAGACGCCGATCACGGTGAACGATGAAAAAAAGATGGCTCAGGAAGTGATGCCGCAGATGCAAAAGGACTATCCGCCTCTGCCCAATCCGGAATTGCAGAACTACATCCGCGGCCTCGGCTCGCGGCTGGTGCGGGCCAACCAGCTCGATGGCCAGCCCTACCGCTACCAATTCACCGTGGTGGGCGTGAACCAAGTAAATGCCTTTGCTTTACCCGCAGGACAGATTTTTGTGACGGCGCCTCTGCTCGCGATGTCGGAGACCGAAGCGGAGTTGGCCGGCGTGGTGGGCCACGAGGTGGGGCATGTGAAATCTCGTCACACCGCCGAGCGCATCAGTAAGGCCAAAAAAGCCGAAGGCAGTTCCTGGCTTTATGGGGCTGGGGGCGGTTTGCTGGGCGGAGTGATGGGTTTTGGTTTGGGCAAACTTTTGTGTAAGAAGGGCGATACGGCCTGCCTCGTGAAGACCACTGGCCTTGGGGCCGCCGCCGGTGTGGGGGGCGGGCTGCTTGTGCAAAAGTATTATTTTATGGCCAATTCCCGGGAAGACGAGATGGAGGCCGATCGCGTGGGATTCCGCACCTCGCTGCATACGGGCTACCATAAAGATCATGTGGGCACTTTCTACACCAAGCTCCAGGAGATGGAGAAAGCGCACAAAGAAAAAAACATTCCGCTGCTCTCGGGCCTGGCCGATGCCTTGAGCACCCATCCTCCGAGCGACGAACGTGTGCAACAGATGCAGCAGCTCGCGGCGCAGGCACGCAATTCCGGCCGCGCCATCGTGAGCAGCAAGGAGTTTGACCGCGCCCGCAAGATTGCCAAGGACTGGGTGCGCGAGAACCAGAAAAGCTGATGCGCGCCCTGCTGCAACGGGTGAGCCAGGCTTCGGTGCTAGTGGCGGGGCGCGAGGTGGGCGCAATCGGGCGTGGGTTTTTGCTGCTGCTCGGAGTGGCGGAAGCCGATACAGAAGCCGATCTCGACTACCTTGCTAAAAAAATCCCTGCCTTGCGCGTATTCCCCGACCCCGACGGCAAGATGAATCTTAGCCTCACCGATATCCGGGGCGCCCTGCTCGTGGTTTCGCAGTTCACCTTGATTGCCGACACTCGCAAGGGCAATCGCCCTTCTTTTTTTGCCGCCGCTCGGCCCGAAAAAGCGAGCCAGCTCTATGAGGCTTTTGTGCAAAGGATGCGGGAAGTGGGACTAGAGGTGGCGACCGGAATTTTTGCCGCCGATATGCAGGTGAGTCTCGTGAATGATGGGCCGGTGACAATATTATTGGATTCTAAAGACTAGCTTCTATTCGTCGCTGAGCAGCTTGCACTTATCGCTGAAGCCGTAGATAGATTCTTCCGCCTTGTCCATGTCCACCTTGAAAGATCCTTTGAGGCGCACGGGGGAGTAGTCCTTATTTTTGACGTTATACGTGCAGTAGGCCGTCATCATCTGCTCGCACTTTTCTTTTTCGGCGGCATCAAAATGCAGGCGGATCATGTCGGAGAGCGAGGCCTTGGCTTTGTTGTCGCCGGTGGGGGTGATCACTCCGTGCAGAAAGCAGCGGGGATTTCCGGCCTTGGCAGGCAGGCTCAAGGCTAGGCTCCCGGCCAATAGGCCCAAGATCAGGAGGCTTCGGCTAGTCAGTGTCCCCATCCCCATACTATAGTATAGATCGAAACAAATATTACGGGAAGCAGTAGGTTAAGTTATGGAAAACCCTATGGATTTTGTGAAGCGTCCGGTGGCCGTGGTGGGCCTGGGCCTAAGCGGGGAAGCGGCCAAACGGCTGCTCCTGCGCAATGGCGTGAAACCTAAGGACCTGCTCACCTTCGACGACAAAGCTGGGGCCGCCGATTTTTCCGATCCCGAGCGCCTGCTAGCCGAGGGGCGCCCCGCCACCCTGGTGGTTTCCCCGGGCTATCCGCTCGCGAAGGATTGGATCCGTGATTTCACCGAGCATGGCGGAGTGGTCACGAGCGAAACCGCGCTGGCGGTGCACTACCTGACGACGGAAAAACTCATTGCCGTGACCGGCGCGGTGGGGAAAAGCACGGTGGTCTCGATCCTCGAAGCGGCCTTGCAGAAATTTGCGCCCAGCTCTTTTGTGGGCGGGAATCTCGGACGGCCGCTGGCGGACTATGTGGTGGACCTGCAGGAAGGCAAGCGCCCGCGCGCGCCCTGGGTGGTACTGGAGCTCTCGAGCTACCAGCTGGAAAATTGCGGGAATCTCCAGGCGGATTTTTCGGCCATCACCTACCTCACGCCCAACCATATGGAACGCTATCCTTCGCTAACAGCCTACTACGACCAGAAATGGGAATTGGTGGCGCGCACGAAAAAAGCTGTGGTGCTGAATGCGCAGGGCGGGGAACTAAAAAAATACGCGCAGGGCAAGAAAGCCCAGGCCCAGCTGCTCTGGACCGACCAGAACGACGAAGAATTGGTGCCTCTGCAGCTCGCCGAAGCCAAGCTTTTAGGTTCGCATAACCAGGATAATCTCGCCCTCGCCGCCAAGATTGCCCGCGAGGCAGGCTGGCCGGAAGCGGCTTTTCAGGGAATGAAGGAGTTCCCCGGGCTCCCGCATCGCATGCAGAACCTAGGCATGCGCCGGGGCGTGCGGCTCGTGAATGATAGCAAGGCCACCACGATGGAGAGCGTGAAGACGGCGGCCTTAGGGATTTCCGAGCAGATGGATCGTAAGGCGCAGCTGGTGCTCTTGCTTGGCGGGCGGGACAAAAACCTGCCCTGGCAGGAGCTGAAGGAACTGAAAAAAATCCAGAAGCTTAAGGCCGTGTTTTTTGGGGAGGTGGGGCAGCGAGCGCAGCAACTCTCGGGACTAGAAGGGCCGGTCTTCGCCAAACTGCGGGAAGCGATCCAGCACTTGCCGGCGATTGCCGGCGTGGGAGACACCGTGCTGCTTTCGCCGGGGGGCACTAGCCTCGATGAGTTTAAGAATTTTGAGGAGCGGGGGAAGGTGTTCTCGGACGAAGTGCAGAAGGTGTTTTAAGGTTCCGCGACGATAGGGACTATGATCTCTTCTTCTTCGCCCTGGGCATTTCTTATCACCACGCGGGCGATCAGTGTTCCTCCCACTCCAGCTCCGGCGATGAGGGCGCCATCCACCAAGGGATAACGAACTTCTCGGTAAAAATCCGGTGAGTGAAAAATGCTATGGAAGGGGCGGCTTCCGTGAAACGAGATGCTTACCACCCGTGAACCAGGCACCATGCGCAGGACGCTGAGATAGAGTGCCTGCAGAATGGGGGATCTGCTGAACGGAAAAGGTATATTTAGGATGTTCATTTGACTCAGGGCCAGGCAGGTGCCGCCCGCGCAAGTCTCGTCATGGCGCAGGCGTTGCTCGAGGAAGCCTTTTAGTTCATCGATTTGCGCTTGTGAGGCACGGATTTCAAAGCTGAAGTAGCCTAGGCGCCTTTGGGCTAGTAGATTTTTAAAGGCGGGAAATTGGTCTCGAATGAAATATCGGCGACTTGTGTTCCAGACGGTCTCATCTATCGCGATATTTGAGGTTGTATAAACAAAACCAGTATATGGCAGCCACACCACCGCAAGCTTTTGTGCCACTGCAGCGTAGGGCTGCAGGCAATCATTGGCGGCGGCGGGAGCCGAGAGAGAAAAAAGCGTGAAGAAGGCAAATAGCCAGGGCATCCAGGCTTTTCGGCAGAAAACGAGGGGCACTGGAACAAGAAACCGTGTGCCGGCCTCTACCTAAGGCAGTCTCGCGCCTCGAGGCCCCAGAGGGCGCAGGCTTCCATCAAACCCTCATGAAAAGACAGCCGGCTCTGCGAATAGGAGAGCAGGGTCTCGATGCGCCGGTTCTGTTCGAGAAAAAGATCGTTGGCCGACAGCCTGCCCACCTGGAAGCTGCGGAGCATGTCCTGGTAGAGGCGCTCGGATTTCTCGAGCGTGCGCTTAGACTCGAGCAGGTTGGCGCGGCTCAATAAAAGTTTTTTCTCCAGGTATTCGCGTTTCAGGCCCTCTTCTCGCGAGGCGCGTAAGCTTTCATTTTCGGCCGCCACATAGGAAGCGTAGGCCGTGGCGGAGGTGGCTGCGGTCTCAAAGCGCGACCAGAGCGGCACCGTGAGCAGGAGGCTGCTGGACCATAGATCATCGCTCCGGCTGCGGAGGGGCGATTGCTGCAGCTGCAGGTTCCAGTCCACCGAGGGGAGATGCAGGAGACGGCTGGCGCGCCAGCCATCTTTTTGGGCGCGAGCCTCGAGGGCCCTTTTTTTCGAAAAGAGCGAGCCGCTGCCAGAGCGCAGGTCGACTTCTTGGTTTTCGGCGAACGGCCAAGCGGCCGTTTGCAGAGAGTCCACAAAAAGGGCGCGCAGCTCGAGCAGGTTTTGCGCCACATTGAGCTCCGCCAGGCGCAGGGCATTTTGCGATTGGGCCAGGTCCACCTCGAGCTTGGTCACCTCTTGCAGAGGCGCTTTGCCTTGGTTGTAGCGGCTGCGAGCGATGCGAAGGGATTCTTCTTTTAGCTTGAGTAGCTCCCCTTGGGTGGCTAGCACATCACTGAGGTAGAGGCGGCGAAAGATCACGCGGGCTCCGCCGAGCTCCACTTCGAGTTTCTCGTTTTCCACTTGGTAGCGCTGGGCTTCGGCGGAGGCGCGCGCCGCCTTCCAAGCAAAGAGATCACTGCCACCACGAAAGAGATTCCAGGAAAGGTTGGCAGCTAGGTAATCTGATTTGGGCCGCCGCTCTCCATTGAACTGAGATTCCTGCCGCCCAGCCTGGAGGCTGAGGGCGGGTGTCCACGCTAGGGCGCGGGAGAGCGCAACGGTCTCTCCCGATTCGAGCCTTGCGAGCTCCGTGCGCAGGGTGAGGCTCTGGCTGCGGAAGGCCGCGAGGTCTTGGAAGAAAGTTTCCGTCGCGGCTCCGCGGGCGGCTTGGGAAAGGCTCGAGAGGAGACAAAAGAGAAAGACTATTTTCATGTCTGCACTCCGAGGCTGTTCTCCATGGCGGGCTGGCGAGCACGCCTAGAAGCGCGCCAGCGCAGGTATTGGAACTGCAGGGAGGGCACAAAATAGAGCGTGAGCAAGGCGGAGACCCAGAGCCCCCCACAGACGGCGATGCCCAAGGGCTGGAGGGTCTTGCCGCCCTCGCCCCGGCCGAGCGCGATCGGGAGCATACCAAGCACGGTGGTGAGAGAGGTCATGAGGATGGGGCGCAGGCGCGCCGTGGATGCCGAGACGGTGGCCTCGAGCGGGTTCATGCCACGTGCGTACTGCCGGCGGATGAAGTCCACGAGGATGATGCTATTGGCCACCGCGATTCCATTCAGCAGGATGGTGCCCAGGCCTGAATTGAGCGAGAGGGTGCTGCCAAAAATCCAGAGCGAGAGGATCACGCCGATGATGCCAAAGGGAATTGCCACGAGCACCAATAACGAGGGCACGATTTCGCCCAGCTGAAACACCATGACGAGAAAAATCAGCCCCACCGAAATCAGCACTGCCCATTTGAGTTGGTCGAGGGCCACACGTAGTTCTTCGTCGGCCTCGGCGATCATGAGCACGGGATTGTCTTTGCGTAAGTCTGGGGCAAGGGCGGCGAGCTTGGCGCGGTATTTCTCCACAGCGGCTTCGGCGCGTGCACTGCGCTCCTTAGCTTCGGCCTTTTCTTCTTTCTTCAGCTTTCCTTCGAGCAAATTCAGGGTTTGCTGGTCTTCGCGGTAGATCGAAGGAGTTTTTTCTTGGATCGAGATCTGGGCGAGGGCCCCGAGCGGCAGCAAACGTTTTTCAAAACCAATGGGCATCGAGGCCAGGCCTTCGGCGGTGTTTGTCCAATCACCCTGCATGCGCAGGTAGATGGGCAGGTCGGTATTGCGGTCGTAAAGGCGGTTCACTTTCACGCCCTAGGTGGCCACGCGCAGGAGATGCGAGAGATCATAACGGGAAAGCACCTGTGGCTGGGTGGTGAGGTTCGGGAGCGTGGAGACGGTGAGCCCCTTCTGGCGCTCCGAGGAAGGAGTGGCGGACATGGTGAAAACGCCCGTGAGCTCTTGCCCGAGGTCTTGGGCCACTTGTTGTCGCATTTGCGCGCTTCCGCCGGAAATTTCCAAGCGAAAATCCGCAGGATCGGGAATGCGCAGCTCGGAAGGATTCCAGGGCACCACATAATAAAATTTAGTGGGCGTGTTTTTGTAGAGGGCTTCGGCCTGGATGGTGAGCGCCTCGATTTTTTTGGCAGATTTCAACCGGAGCATCACGTTCCCGCCCCAAGGCCCCATTTGCGTGAAGGTGTAGCGGATATCTTCCGGAAAATTCTGCACGAGGCTTTCTTCCAGGGCGATCAGCTCCGATTCCATTTGTTTGGGGGTGTTGAGAAGGGGAGCATTCACCCCCACGATCAACCAATCACTCTCGGGCTTGCCGATGACTTCTTTTTTGAGTTTCGGTAATACCAAGAGCACGAGGAGCGGGAGCAGGGCGAGCACGCCAGCGAACGCGAGCAGCTGCACGCGGCCCGAGCGCAGGAAGGCCGTGAGGCTACGGGAATAAAAGTTGTCGATCTTTTGCAGCACGGGCTCAAAAAATCCATGGCCCTCGTGCACCTCTCCATTTTTCAGGAGGTGTAGACGAATGGTGGGCACGAGGAGCAGGGCCACGATCGCCGAGAGCCCGTGCGAAAAGACCACGGCCTTGGCGAGATCGCCGAGGAGGGCGTTGGTGAGGCCCTGGGTGAAAATGAGTGGCAGGAAAACCACGAGGGACGCGATCGTGGAAGCGATGATCGGGAGTTTTACCTCGTTCACGGCCTGCACCACCAGCGCCGCTTTTTGCTCATAGGTGAGGCCTTTGCCCTTGCCCTCGAAGTGGCGGAAGATGTTTTCTAGCACCACCACGGAGGCATCCACATTCATGCCGGCCGAAAGCGCGAGGCCGCCGAGCGAGATGAGGTTGAGGTTCATGCCCGTGAGCCGCATCAGGATGAAAGCGAGGAGCAGGCTTAAGGGGATTTCAATCGCGGCGGTGACCACATTGCGGAAGCTGCCGATGAAGACAAAGAGCACGATCACGGCGAGAAAGGCGGCGAGCCCCACTTCTTTCAGAACGCTCGCGATGCTGCGGTCAATGAAGTCGGCAGGGTTCACCAGCACCTGGTGCTGCACATCGCTTGGCCACTGTGCCTTGGTGGTCTCGAGCGCCGCGAGGATGTCGTCCGACATACGTTTGATGTTCCCGCCCTCTTTGGGGTTGGCAAAAAGAATCAGGCTCTCCACTCCGCTGGTGCGAAAGCGCTGGAGGCTGCCTTGGTCGAGGCCCACGCTGAGAGTGGCCACGTCCTTGAGCAGCACCGGAGGCGCGCCCACGGGCGAGATGCGCGTGTTCTCGAGCTCGGCCATCGAGGCCGCCTGGCGCGGAAGCTGGATCTGGTATTGTTTTTCCCCGAGCCGCACCACCCCCCCGCTAAGCGAAAAGATGGCGTCGTTAATGGCGCTCTCCACCTGGCGGGTGCTGAGTTCGTGTTGCGCAAGTAGGCTTGGGTTCAGGCGGACGGTGATTTCTTTGCGGTTGGGATTGTAGAGAGCCACCCCACTTGCATCGGGAACCTTGGCGGAAATCGGGGTCACAATAGGTTCGAGCGTTTGGTAGAGGTCGTCGAGGGAGCGCATCGGGCTATAAAAGCTCAGCGCAAAAAATCCCTGATTTTCTCTCCAGGAATAAACATTGGCGGAATCGCGGATCGCGGCTTCATGGCGACTAAGATAAGAGGTCACGCGAGTTTCCACGGTCTTGAGCGCTTCGTCGGGATCTGCGCCCCAACCGAATTTCAATTTGAAGCTGGCGTTTTGGTCACGGTAATCGGCCGAGAGGGTCTCGACGGCCACACCGTTGGCTTTGACCCCTTTGAGCCCGGCTTCCAGCTCGCGGCCGACGGACTCAAAAAACTGCTGCGAGGCGTAGGATCCATAGTTGATATTTACGCCTATGGTGCTCTGGTTGCTCATCGGAAAGAGCGAGACCGAGAGGTTCATCCCAC
>JAKFYM010000073.1 GCA_021730855.1 Bdellovibrionales bacterium | reverse complement strand
GGAGCAGTAAGAAGAAATTTCGAAGAGAAAAAAGATTTCTGCGATTTGCTACTCATATAGAGTAAATGCGTGCGCCTCATGCGCAGAGAAAAACAGCAGGAGGAAAACCCAACTTCTTCACGAAAAAGACTGTCAAGCAGAAGAAAAAGAAAAATAATAAATATTTACAGAAAGCAGTAAAGTTGTTGTTCCACTTAGCGCGCACCATGAGGCGGAGCAGCGATCCCCGCCACAGCGCCCGGAATTTTCCTCCGCATCACCCAGTGCGCGCCACGAAGCAAGGCGTCACGCGCAAATCCCTGCTGCCACCCTCTCCCCAGCGCCAGGGCTGGCCCCGCTCGCGCTTCTGCGCTCACTCAGATCCCCGCTCAGCGCTCCGCTTTCCGCTCCCGTGCTCTGCGTCCCCGCCCTCGCTCGTGCTCCGCACTCACTCCGAAAGAACTCCTCTAAGGGCGCGCCCTTAGTCACGCCAGGTCAACCGCCCCAAAATCCTTCAGCATCCGCACATCCGACCACTTCCGCCCATTCCAATACGTAAAGGCCGGAGGACGAGCAATCTCCTTATAGCCCAAGCTCTGGTAGAGGCCGAGCGCTCGAGCATTGAACTCAAAAACGCCAATTTCCACTTTCCGCGCGCCGGCCCGCTGTGCCTCTTGCTCCAGATGCAGCATGGCCAAGCGGCCAATGCCCCGGCCCCTAGCTTCCGGCTCTCCCAACACAATCGAAAACCACGCCACATCCGGCGCTTGATGAATCATATGGGGAAGCGCAAAGCCAAAGCTCATCTCTCCGACCATTTGGCCATCCCATTCGATCACGAGCCGGCGCTCCCGATGGTTAGATGGGGTTTTCTCCGCAAGTATCTCTTCGGGCGTATAGAGATGCGCATGGCTTTCTTCCGTAGGAAAGACCCGGAACAAATAGCGGATCTCGGGATCATTAGCCCATTTTGTTAGAACGCGGGCGTCGGCCAACGAATCTGATAAATCGCGAAAGCTAAGACTCTCCACCATTCCCAGAGTCTAACGTCACGGATTCTTCTTGTCTTGGTCTTTGCTGGAATCCGCCAGCACGAGCGAGGCCAAGATCGAGAGCGCCAGCAAGCTGGCGATCACGGCGAGGGAGGTCCCTACGGGCACCTTATACACGTCGGAGAGGCACAATTTGGCGCCGACAAAAACTAAGATTCCGGCCAACCCAAATCGCAGGTAGCGGAAAATCGACATCACTCCCGCTAGAGCAAAATAGAGCGAGCGCAGCCCCAAAATCGCAAAGACGTTAGAGGTGTACACAATAAAAGGATCTTCGGTGATGGCCAGGATGGCGGGGATGGAATCGGCGGCAAAAATCAAGTCGGTCATCTCAATGACCAATAGCACCAGCAGCAGGGAGGTGCCCAAGGTGCGGCCGTTTTCTTTCACAAAGAAGCGCCCCTCGTGGTCACAGTTCGAAATAGGCAGCCAGCGCCTGGCGAGCTTCACGAACCAATGATTGCGCGGGTCTTCCTCATTTTTGTCGGAAATAGCGAGTTTGATACCCGTAAAAAGCAAGAAGCTGCCGAACACATACATCACCCAGTGGAATTTCTGGAGAGCAGTGATTCCTAGAAAGATGAATCCCGCGCGCATCACCAGAGCGCCGAGAATTCCCCAGAAAAGCACACGATGCTGGTGCTTATGCGGAACGCAAAAAGCGGAGAAAACGGTGAGGAAGACAAACAGATTGTCTACGCTAAGCGACCATTCCACCAAATAGCCCGCGAGAAACTCTAGAGCCGCTTCACTGCCACGGAAATAATAAATGCCGGCATTGAAAAACAGGGCCAGGCTAAGCCAAATCCCGCTCCAGAGAAGGGCTTCCTTGAATTTCACTTCGTGGGCATCGCGGTGGAAAATGCCCAGGTCGATCACGAGCGCGATCAAAATGAAAACGTGGAATCCAATCCAGGGCAAATACTGTTGAAACATTCTGTCTCCGTGACAAGGCTCTCTTAGATGCCTAGAGTAACTACCACTACCTATTGTAACTACCTTGATAGTGATCCCTTGGGAAATTAGATAAAGGGGATCCTATCCTTTGCTTTTAAGAAAGTAAGGTAAAGCTATTCATCAATTTTGCCGCCAGGGGATTTTCTAGCTTTCGCTCCGCGGAGACCAGCCACACTTCTTCGTACACCCCTTCGAGGCGACCTAAACGAACCAAATTTTCCTTGATGCCGTTCACTTCCGAGAGGGGCGCCAAGCCTACGCCATTTTCGGCCAGCAAGCGCTGCAAACTGGTGTCCTGGGTCTCCGCCATGGGCGTCACGTGAATGCCCTTGAGCTTGAAATAGTGATTCAGGTCGTGCCGCAATTTGCTATGGGCCGTGGGCAGCACAAAAGGCTCGCCACTTAAGGATTGAGGAAAGGCTTTGCGCAAAGCCTTAAAGCGCGCAGAGCCATATACCGCCACGGGAAGCTTCGCCACAGACTTAGAAAACACCTGCTTTTGCTCCAGGGCCGGGGGCGGAAAGTTCGAAAGGATCAGATCGATGCGGTGGGCATAGAGCTCGCGAAAAAGCTCATCGCCCTTGCCTTCCAAGATCGAAACAGTGCAAGGACCGAGGCGATAGGCTTCCAGCACAAGCGAAAGAATCACGCTCTTGGGCACGCTGTCTAAGGCGCCAATCTGCAGGTGCGTCTGGTTAGCTGGCGTCTTGTCGTGCAAGACCTCCATCATTTCGTCTCCGAGGCGAAAAATCTCATTGGCATAATCCAGGGCCGCACGCCCCGCTTCGGTGAGCACCATTTTCCGATTGCGCCGCTCAAAAAGCGGGCGTCCGACCATGTCTTCCAATTGCTTGAGCTGGGTGCTAAGAGTGGGCTGACCAAGGCGGAGCTTCTCGGCGGCCTTCGCGATGCCGCCTTCGGTAGCGATGGCACGGAAATAATAGAGATGGTGATAGTTGAGCCAAGCCATAATCTTCTCCCGCAAGCGCTGCCGACCGAGACTGATACTTTTGTTTATGCAAAGTATTACATTGGACTTATCGTATTTTTTAAAGGTAGGGTCAAGGGTAAGATGGTCTTGCCTAGGAGGTATCTATGGCTTTGATAAAAAGAATTGGTTTATTTTTACTCGTTAACATCCTTGTAATTACCACAATCTCCCTGATTTTGAATTTGCTCGGCGTGAAGCCCTACCTCACCAGTCAGGGCATTGATTATTCTTCCCTCATCGCCTTCTGTTTGGTTTGGGGTATGGGCGGAGCTTTTATCTCGCTGGCCCTTTCGCGTGTGATGGCCAAATGGATGATGGGAGTGAAAGTCATTCCGGTCGACACCCACGATCCGGTTCTGCGCGATTTGCTGCAAACCGTGCATGAGCTCGCCCGCGGAGCGCGGCTGCCTACCATGCCCGAAGTGGGGATCTATGATTCCCCCGAAGTAAACGCTTTTGCCACCGGCCCCACCAAGGCTCGTTCGCTAGTGGCCGTCTCCTCCGGCCTATTGCAACGCATGAGCCAGGCAGAAATACGGGGCGTGCTAGGGCATGAAGTGGCTCACATCGCCAATGGCGACATGGTGACCATGACTCTCATCCAGGGCGTGGTGAACGCCTTCGTGATGTTCCTGGCCCGCGCGATTGCCTTTGCCCTCACCATGACAGGCCGTGATCGGGACAGCGAAGAAAGCGGAACCCCGATGTCTTATTTCGTGGTCCAAATTGTGCTCGAGATCGTCTTCATGATCCTGGGTTCGATGGTGGTAGCTTGGTTCTCGCGCCTGCGCGAATACCGGGCCGATATCGGCGGAGCTCGCCTTGCTGGCCGCCAAAACATGATCCAAGCCTTGGAGGGCTTACGCCGCACCTTCGAACGCGTGGATCCCACAGCCCAACCGGCAATTCAGGCCTTGAAAATCTCTAGCCGCCCGAGTGGCTGGATGCATCTCTTTTCTACGCATCCTCCCTTAGAGGAAAGAATTGAGCGGCTAAAGGCTTCGATCTAATCCAATGCGCTGGCCGCCGCCGGAAACCTCAACTAGCAAGGACCCGCATCCTTGCTAGGGGCGCGCTGGACCACAATAGCGCGCCACCGTCTTTAGTAAGACATCTAGATGGATCGGCTTTTTTAAATATCCCTCTACTTGAGACGCCGCCTTTAGGGCGGCATCTCCAGCCGCCGAGGCGATCACAATGGGAATCTTAGAAACGGGATGGTTCTTGTCCCGTTTCACTTCTTCAATCACCTGCCAGCCCGTCACGAAGGGAAGCATTAGATCGAGCAGAATCAAAGCCGGGTAAGGGGTGGTCTGCAGCTGTTCCAATGCCTGCCGGCCATCTGCCGCAGTTTCCACCAAATAGCCTTCCAGCTCTAAAGCATCCTGAAGCGCCTGACGGATGCCCTCATCGTCTTCCACTATCAAAATTCTTTCCGCTGCTTTCATTCTCTCCTCCTCTTCTTCTAAGAGAACAAATCAAATGCGAGAATGCAATTGAATGCGGCCTCCATGAGCTTCCACAATCTGGCGCGTGATGTAGAGCCCGAGGCCTAGGCCAGACACCTTGGCTCCCGAAACGGCCTTATACGCCAAGGAATGGGCTGCGTCCCTAGAAAATCCATGTAGGATGAAAGGATGGAGATGGAGGTCTAGATGATTTGGTTATGGCTTTTTTTCCCATTTTTGGCTCCAGCTGAAAACGGCCATTTGGAAAATCTAGAAATTTCCTGCTGGCAACGCTCGATCGATAGTGATGGTTCTTTCCGCTGCCAATACGTGGTGCTCATGAGCACCTGGGTGGAAGAAACAAAGCGCCAGTTGGTCTTTCCCGAGTTAGCGGCCCGCAGCCAAGAGGAGGCGCGCGTCCAAGCCGATGCCGCCTGCCAGATGTTGGGATTTTCCTACGCCGCGCAGTTCGAGCTAGCCGAAGGGCAGGCTCTGTTCGTGAGCCTTAGCACTCCGGAAAAACCATGGCGCGGAGCCGGAGCCTTTGTGCAGCACTTACATTGCGTGGACTAGGGAAGGCTATCGTTTCCCGGTGATCATCGAACGCCAAGTGTGACGCCGAAATTTTAGCGAATCAAAAGAAATGCCCGCAAGATGAACGACCACCAAAATCTGCATGCCTTTGGCCAGATTGGAATGAATCGTATCCAAGGTCTCGTCTGCCCAGAAAGCATCTGTGCCCATCAGCCAGCCCGAGAGCGCGAGGCCGAGAATAAAAATCCACATCAGCAAATACGTCCAAGCGGCCTGCCGGCTATGGGGAAGATCGGCACCGCTTCGCCAGAGGCTCTGCCAGAGATTTTTTAAGCGAGAGGGACTCCGCGTTCGCAACCCCCAGATCAAGCGGAGGAGCACAGCGGTAAATGCACTATAGCCCACCCAGCGGTGAGGGGTTTCCCCCTCTTCCAGAAAAAAAAGATTGGTAAGGACTGCGAGAGCCACCACCCAGTGAAGCACCCGTGTGGGAACATCCCAGATGCGCTGGCCCTCGGTCATCTAGTGAATTTCTTCCTTCACCTTTTCGCCAGTGACAGGATTGAAATAGATTTCCACTTTTTTTCCGTCTTTATCAAAACCGTAGATCTCGTAGCAATTGCCTTTGGTCACCTTGAATTTCTTGATCTTGTACTGCTGGCCTTCGAGATTTTTTTTGAAAGCCGCTTCGTTCTGCCACTTGGCTTTGTCTTCTTTCGTGCACTCCACGCTGCTATGAGCGAAGGCCGTGGCAGTGCTAAACATGAGGATACTGAGGGTAAATAGGTATTTCATAAAGTCTCCTTAGGCTCTTGGTTTAGGTCATTGGGCCGGCGCTAGCAAGATCACCAGGCCAAAAAAAGCAAATAAGAGGCTAGCTAGGGCGCGGAGCCAGGGCAACGGCAGGCGAGCCAGAAGTTTCTGGCCAAAAAAGATCGCCAGGGCGTTCGACAGCAACATGCCGATCGTGGTGCCTATGGTGACGAGAAACGCTTGGCCGTAGTGAGCGCCGAGGGCCACGGTGGCGAACTGTGTTTTGTCGCCCATCTCCGCGAAAAAGAAGGCAATGGCGGTCACCAAAAAGGCACCGAACCGACTCTCCTTCGCCTCCACGGTGGGCTCTTTGTCGGGAACCAACAGCCAGGCCGCAAAAACAAAAAAACTGGCGGCCAATGCCCAACGCAAAGCCTGAGGGGTGAGCAAAGTGGAAAGCCATAGCCCTGCCCAGGAGGCGAGGGCGTGATTAAGTACCGTGGCCACTCCCACCCCCGCCAGCACCACCCAGGGCTTACGAAAGCGAGCCGCGAGCACGAGCGCGAGCAGCTGGGTTTTGTCGCCCATCTCGCTGGCACATACGAGAAACAGAGAATTAAGAAAAACTTCCAAATGGACCTCACGCGCTCTATAGGCCGTCCGTCAACTGCCCTAAGCGCTCCAATAGAGATGTTTCATGCGATCGCAGTAGGGCAGGAGATTGCCAAGTTTTAAGGCAAATTGTTTCTCGTCGCTTTCCCAGGGCACCCAGAGAACATGAATGAGAAAAGCGTATATGGTGGCGTCGAAAGAGCTGGGCTGCGATCCGAGAAGAAATTCTTTCTGGCCCAAGAGCACGGAAATCGTCTGGAGGTCCTCCTTAGCGAACTGGGCAATCTCCTCCCGGCTATGGCGCCCCATTCCTTGCGCTACCAACATCTTTACAAAATCCTTACGAATTTTTTTCAACAAAAAGCGATTGATCACTGGAGGCAACAATGGCCGTATGGCCGCTTCCACATGCTTCCAGCTCTCCTCCGATGTCCAGCGCAGCCAAGCCATGGCAAAATAGAGGTGCTCCTCCACCATACACTGCACAGCAAAGCCCTTCGCGCTTTCCTCTTTGCTAAGATGCTGGTCGAGCGGATCCCCCAGGCGACGCTTGAGATACCGGATAATTAACTCGGAATCTCCCATATATTCCCCGTCGACGCGCACGTAAGGGATTTTCCCTTTCGGGGCGCGCATGGGGTTCCCACTACTTTTTTTGTATTCCACCCTAGCCATGCGCAGGTAGGTCTCTAGCTTTACGCAAAAGGGACTCATGCAGGGCAAACCCCAAACTGGGGGCGGCTGGTAAAGGGTGATCATTTCTTTGTCCTCACGCCCTAGCAAGATAGCGAAGGCCGCCTCCCCTGGCAATCTTCTCAAGAAACGGGAACATAGATTTTTAGCGCCTTGCGCCGCAGGCTGACCGCTAAGGGTGTGGTGGTCTTGATGTCACCATCCACATCCACTCGCATCGGATGGTGCGTGGTGATTTTCATTTCTGCGCCCTCAAAAACGGTCACATCATGCTCTGGGCCGAAACGACCACTGAGCAGGGCGGGCACTAAATAAAAGGCATGCCACCACTCTCGCACTTCCGTGCTGAGTCCATGGAGCTTCTGGTCTTTTAGGGTGGCGTCTTCATGGATGGTCAGGCCCGAGCCATAGTTGCGGCCGTTGCAGACGGTCAGCTGCCAGGATCGGGCGTTGTGTATTTTGCCATCGCAGTCCACGTGGATGCGAAAAGGCGACATACGAAAAGCCACCTTGAAAGCCATCCACACAAACGCAAAGGCACCCAGCCAACGCTTTAGGTCGGAACGAATCATCCGATTCACCTGAGTGCTAAGGCCCAAGCCAATCACATTCATAAAGGGGATTCCATTGGCGAGACCCACGTCCACTTCAGATACTCTACCGTGCTCCAGAAGCTCCAGGGCTTGGTCAGGGTCTGTGGGGAGTTTTAATGTACGCGCAAGATTATTGGCGGTTCCTAGAGGAATCACGAGGAGCGGCAATCCTGCCTTTAGCAGCCCGGGCAGAACCGCATTCACAGAGCCATCTCCGCCCCCCACCACCACGGCCATGGCTTCGGATTTGTGCCGCTCGATCAGTTCGTTGCTATCTTCTCGCGAAGAATTAGGATTCAATACCTGGAAGCCATTGCGCTCCACCCAGTCTTGGACTTTTTTTTCACAGCTGCGGCCCTGGCGTGCATTGTGATTGACGAATAAGAGGATTTTTTTCATACATCCATCATGAAGCGCATTCTTCACCTAGCAGATTTGCATTTTGGCCGCGCGCATCCACACGCCGTGGAGTCTATCTACCAGTTCTTGAGTGACCAAGGCAAGGAGATCGATCTTGCCGTGATCACCGGCGATTGGACCCAACGTGCCCGGGTGGAGGAATTTGAAGCAGCGCGAGAGTTCGTCGAGAAATTTGGAAAAAAAGTAGTTTCGTTGCCCGGAAACCATGACGTGCCCCTTTATAATTTGTGGCAGCGTTGGCTCACGCCCCTGGAAAGGTATCGCCAACATCTCGAGCCCGTCACTCAATCTGCCCACCACGATCCGGAAGTGGCTGTATTTGGCTTGCATACGGTAAATCCTTGGGTGGTGGCGGATGGGAGGGTCTCCTCTGCAGAAATATCCCGCGCCCAGAATTTTTTTTCCACAGCCGCTCCCGAGGCCGTGCGCATCGTGGGCACCCACCATCCAATATTTGGCAAACAGCCATTGGAGAATGGGACAAAAGTCCTCGAGACTTTACGCCCCCATGTGGTGCTCTCCGGCCACGCCCATCGTGAAGGCGCTGAGCTCATCGTGAATCCAGATGGCAGCCAAACTTTACATGTGGTGAGTGGTAGCAGCGCTTCCAACCGCCTTAGAGGAGAGGAAAATAGCTTTCACCTGTTAGAGGTGGAGAGGGGACGCATTGCAGTAAAAACATTCTTTCTGAAAGACACAGGTTTCGCCTACCTAGAAAAAAAGGGCCGCGTTTTTGCAATCGCCTCTCACTAGCCAATAAATATTATGTAGTGTCCCACCCAAAGAACGTGTTTACACGGAAACGAATTTCTTCAAATTCCTCCATAAAATTCAGCCAGTCTCCGATACATTCCTATGGAGTTCTTGAATCTAAATACTTTAGTTCAATTGGCGTATTTTTTTACGCTGCTCTCCTACTCCGTGCAGAATATGTTTTTCCTGCGAGTGCTAGCGCTGCCAGCCAGCGCCGTCGTCATCTACTACGGTTTTGCCGTGGGCGAGGAACCACTTTGGATTCCGATCTTCTGGAATACTCTCTACCTTTTGGTCAATGCCGTGCAATTGCTGCTGGTCTACTGGCGCAGGCGCAGAGTGGCGCTGACTCCATTGGAAGAGTTTGTGAGCAAAACAGTGCTGATGAACTTTCCTCCGCGGGAAGTGAAAAGCTTTGTGGCCCTCACCCTAGAAGCAGAAGTTCCCGTAGGACAGCAGCTGATCCAGGCTCAGACAAAACTCGAACACCTATTCTGCGTGATCCAAGGCCGAGCGGAGATCTTTGCGAAAGAAAAAAAGGTGGCCGAGCTGGGACCGGGAAGATTTGTGGGAGAGATGAGTTTGCTTACCCACTCTCTCACTCGCGCCGATGTGTTTGCTGGCACGGAGTTGAAACTTCTAGTCTGGCCGCATGAAGACATTGAGCGCTGGGTGGGCTCCGATGCCGGACGCCTCAACCTTTTACAAACCGCCTTGGGCACCCAGGTGGTGGAAGAGCTACTACGCCAGCAGGGACCGAATTCACAACAGGAGGCTGGATGAAAATTCTTCTTCTCGTCCTTTTTTCCGCTTGTTTCGCTCAAGCCACCGACACCTCTACTAGCTCGGTGAGCTATGACCTACGCCAACTGAAGCCGATTGGCCTCTCTCAGTACGCTAGCCCCGGTTCCGCCTCCGTGCGGCTCTATCTAAAATTTCAAAATGAAGCCGGCACGCACTATTTTCTCTATGAAGAAAATCCTGAATATCCGGCGCTAAAGGACGTAAATGCGCTTCAGCAGGCATTGGCTAGCCCGGATTTCAGCTGTGAGGCCGAGGTAAGCTGCCCCAGCAAAGCCTTTTGCACTGGCGACTGCCGCCATATGTACTATGAACTTTCCAATGTGCCGCCTCCAGCCCCCTTCGGGGAGAATCGCTGCCGCATCCTTACTTTCCATTGTGACCGGCCTGGCGCACGGGGCATTGCCTCCGCACCCGCCGCGGCCCAAGCTGTGGCCTCGGTCTCCTCCACGATAGATAAAACGCCCCCCAGTGCGGAAGCGAGCCATGGAAAGTAGAGAACGGCTGCGCTTTAGCAGGGCGCTGGAAAATCGGGAAAAATCACGCGCGGCGCTTGCCAGCGCGATGCAAGACCAAAGTAAAAATATTGATAACAAAAACCGCCTCCGGCGCGTGCTGATTTTCAGCCTCATCGCGCTCGCGGGTTTCTATTTCGTGAAAACTGGCTCGCGAAAACGATCACAAGTTCCAAACCTGGTCCAAGCCGCGAAAAACCTCGCGAACTACAAAAAAATACTCGAAGCCCTTAGTCCCGAGGCCGGCAAACCCATGCTTCTCGGAGCGCAGCAGAAGAAAAAAATCGAACCAAAAAAAGAAAGCCTCTTTGTTAAAAGCGAGATTCCCCCTCATCTGCTCAAAGAATTAGAAAGAAAAACCAAGGCGCCTCCGGGGCGAGATAGTTATTCTGAGCCTACAGCTAAGCAAAAAGGGAAAGTCGTCCAAGAAAAGACGAATTCCAAACCGGGGTCCTATCGCCTGGCCACAGCCCAGGAACGAGCCCGCGCGCTCACCCCCATTGCCGTAAAGCCCGCTGAAGAGGACAAATACCTTTGGAAGGGCGAAATCCCTGCCCGCCTAGCACGCGACTTAAGAGAGTTTCCCGATCGCCGGTAGGCGATGTCGCGCTCGAAAAAGCTCAAGCCAAAGATCCAATTTGCCCCATCTTCTTCTTTCCGCTGAAAAATCTGTCCTCTAGTACCCGATCTGAGGCCGCTCCCATGGCACGCAACTTGTAGGTCTGCTGGCAAGATGCCTTTCTCCATCTTTTCCAAAACCAAGGAGTTACTACTATTATGAAAAAACTTCCCCTTACTCTGGCCATCTGCGCCAGCATTCTTGCCGCATGTGCAACCCCCCCGAAAGCCTCGCTTCCCGCAGGAGCGAGCCCCCAAGCGGAAATCGAAAATGTAAACACTGCGATCCAGGAAGCTAGCCGCAAGCAGTACGACCAACTAGCCCCCAAACATTTTGAACAAGCGGTCGAGTACCGGAATGCCGCTCGTGAAAAAATGGGAGACCAAGCGCCCACCGCAGAGGTGCTCGAAGACGTGGCAATAGCAAAACACGCCATTCAGGAAGTGGAACGTATTGGCGCAGCCAATGCTAGCTCGATGCAGGCCATTTTAGATGCCCGCGCCCACGCCGTACAAGCCGAAGCTCATAAACTCCAAGAAAAGAGTTTCCGCAAGGCGGACAACGAGCTGAGTGATTTCGGTCGCGACATGGAAAAAGGCAAATTTACAGTAGATGCCGAAGAAATATCCGATCTTCAACGCAGATATTCCGAAGCGGAGATTGAGTCCCGCAAAATCTCTCAACTAGGAGCCGCCCGTTCGCAGATCGAAAAAGCTGAAGATGAAAGTGCCAAAAAACGCACCCCAGCTCTTTACGAGCAAGCAAAGTCTCAGCTCGAATCGGCCGAACAAGCCATCGCGATCAGCCCTCATGATGCTTCTGGTTACGCAAGTGCCGTAAACCTAGCCAATGAATCTGCCCGTAAACTAAATGAAGTTTTGTTCATCGCCACTGCCCAGGACGCTTCGGAAGAAGTGGCCCTTACCATCTGGACGCAGAACCAGGCGCTAGAAGCTTCGAAAGCAGCTCTTGTAAAAGCAGAAACCGAAGCTCAGTCGGAACAAGCAAATCTGCAATCGAAAGTAGACGAGACCCAAAAATCACTTTCGGCTCTGCAGACCGAGAACAAAGAATACGCCAGTGATGAACAGCTAAAGCAGCGTATTGAGGAAATTCGTAAGCAATTTTCTCCCGAAGAAGCCGAAGTCATGAAAGAAGGAAACAAGATCGTGGTGCGCCTAAAACAGATGCAATTCACCACTGGCCGCTCAGAACTAAAGCCTGATTCTTATGCCACCTTGAAAAAAGTAGAAGACTTGATCTCGGCCGTGCCTGCGACCCAAGTGGTGGTCGAAGGACATACCGATTCGAGTGGCTCGAATCAACTCAATCGGACGCTATCCATGAAGCGGGCCGAAAACGTAAAAAAATACCTGGAGAGCCAGGGCTTGGCTGAAGACCTTCGCATCGAGGCCCTGGGCCGCGGCGCAGAGAAACCCATCACCACCAACAAAACAAAAGCGGGCCGAGCTGCCAATCGCCGCGTAGACGTTGTGATCGAGACACCTACGACCCTCTAAGGTCCTAGCGTTAGAACAAAAATAAGGAGGGGAGTGATCCCCTCCTTATTTTTTTGGGCAGATCCTCTATGCCGTGGGCCACTTTCTCGGCCATTTCTACTCTTCTAAGAGAATATCCAACCCATAGAGCAGCAACGTGGCCTCGGGCAGTGAAAATCTTGCTTTTTTGAGTTTGTTTTCATTGGGTCGAATCGCGTAGTTCTGCGCTTGCCGCAAATCAGCCTTTTCGAGATTTGTTTGGGAGAAGCGTGCGCCAGCGAAATCCGTCTCTCGACAGTCCGCTTCGCTCAAATTCGTGTCGGCAAAATCCGCCTCACGTGCTTTACAGGCGCGGACCACGGACTTTCGTAGATCGAGGCCCACAAAACTCGAGTAGTCCAAAATAGACCGCTCAAAACTCAAATTCGCAATCGCAGAGGCATGCGCCCAATTGATCCCCACCAGCTTGCAATCTTGAAACGAAATGGAGCGAAAAATAGTTCCTTGGACCTGCAGATTGCTAAGGTCAGACTGCTCAAACGTGCAATCCACAAAACGGCACCGTTTTAACGTGGCCGCGCTAAGATTGCACCGTCGAAAAACACAGTCTTCAAACTGCCGATCTTCGAGAATTAACTCTTTTTGGTCTAGGCCTTCGAAGGTCTTTTCGAAAAATTCCTCTTCTTTGAAAATGAGATCCTCCAATTCTTAAAAGATTCCGGGCATTCCTTATGCGCATAAATCTATCGTAAAGATAGAAAAACTATTTCTCCAAAGCTAAATAAAGAAGGCCTTAGTCTGTCCTGGAAAGTTTTTTGCAAAACAAGAGTGATTTTAATTTTTCATTGCTCAGACCTTTGGTAGCCTAAAAGCTATTCAAGGAGGATCCATTGCTTTCATCGAAAAAACACTCTTTCACTATATTTTCTTTATCCCTTTATTTCTTTTTACTATCTGGTTCAAGCGCTCATGCCTATATTGATCCCGGAGCCGGAACATTGCTTTGGCAGCTCGTTCTGGCCACGATGGTGGGTGGGATTTTCTGGTTCCGTAAGATCTGGTCAGTTTTGAAACGAGGAACCAGCAAGTTATTTTCGAGCAAGCGAGAATAAGGAGCGATGACGGTCATTTCTCCCTCCTCTCCTATTTCTTTCCGAGATCCAGATGGATCACTTTTTTTGCAAGAAGATATTGCTTTGCGGCAAGTCTATCCGCGGGGCCAAGCACATTTGCAAAGCTTTTTGGCCTCCAATGTGGCAAAGGCCTTTCTTCACGAGAAGCGCATTGTCTCCACCCGCGTATTAGATTCCTCTCAAGCTGAGAGCGCTTGGCAAAACCTGCAATCTTCTAAAAGCCTGACCGAGGGATCGATTCTCCTCGCGCACGAGCGTATCTCGTTCCAAAGTTTTCCCTATGAATGGCCAGCGGAAATGCTCTGGGCTGCCGGCATGCTCACCTTGGATTTGGCCGAGGGCCTCAGTGAAGAAGGCCTGGCGCTGAAGGACGCCACTCCCTACAACGTGCTCTTCCGGGGACCAGCCCCAGTGTTTGTGGATGTACTTTCGGTTCAAGTGGCCGATCCCACAAATAGTATTTGGCTGGCTCATGCCCAGTTCCTACGCACCTTCTTCCTTCCGCTGCTTGCCCACCAATTTTTCGGCCTAAAACTCTCTCAGCTTCTACTCAACCGCCGCGAGGGTCTTGAGCCCGAGGAAGTGTATGCCCTTTGTGGATGGACGCAACGCTTCACCCCCCCCTTTCTCACCGCGGCGAGCATTCCCACCTGGCTGAAAAGCAAAGCCTCAAGCACCGTGAATATGCGCCAGCCTTTGGCGCCTGTAGAGCCTGAGAAAGCAAAATACATTTTTCAGTCTCTATTGCGTGGCCTACAAAAGAAAATGCAGCGGCTCGAGCCAGACGCCAACCATGGCTCTGCTTGGCGAGACTATACAGAAAGCCATAGCTACCAGTCCGAAGAATACCGCGCGAAAATAGCTTTCGTGGCGAGCTTTCTGGAGCAAAAGCGGCCGCAGAAAGTGCTCGATGTCGGATGTAATACCGGAGATTTCAGCTTACTTGCCACAGCCAATGGAGCCAGCGTGGTGGCCATCGATTCTGATCCAATAGTCGTGGGCGAAGCTTGGCGTAGAGCTCATAAAGACGGTCAAGATCTATTGCCCCTAGTGGTCAATCTCGCCCAGCCCAGCCCCGGATTAGGATGGGGCAATCAGGAATTTCCAAGCTTTCTTGAGCGAGCCCAAGGAAAGTTCGATGCTGTTTTTTTTCTCGCGGTCCTGCATCATTTACTGGTAACGGAAGGAATTCCGCTCCGGGAGTGTTTGCGCTTAGCTGCGAGCCTCACCAAAAAATTCGTTATCCTAGAATTCGTATCTCCTAGCGACACCATGTTCCAAGCAATTGCTAGGGGAAGAGACTCTTTGTTCGCCGACCTCACCCCAGAAACTTTTGAACGAGCCAGCGCGGAGTTCTTCGGCATTCAGAAAAAACAGGAGACAAAAGCCGGAAAGCGCTGGCTGTATATTTTGGAGAAAAAGTGATCCTTCTTGGCGTAGATTGCAAAAGAGATTTTCTAGTGGCTCTTTCCTTGGCAAATATGTGTTACTTCCGAGTGTGGGCCAAGCTATTCAACTTCCTGCCCGAACGCACCTACCATTTAAAATACCCTCCTTCCGACCTGAACCATATCGCAGCTCTATTAAACGTCTTGCTGCTCTCGGCTCTGCTCTTTGGTTGTTTTTCGCTCGCTCGCGTCTATCGACGCGCCGGCTTCAACTATCTTGCCTGGGCAGCCTTCTTTTTTTGTTTCCTCATTTCCGTCAATAACCTACGCATGTATTCGCCGGCCTTGTCGATCACCAATCTCATTCGCCTTGTCACTTATCCAAGCCTAGCCTCCCTGCTTCTGTTTCCCGCTCTGATGTTCGCCCTCGCGCTCGTACGTAGGCCGCGACTTGCCCTCTCTGCCAGCCTGTTTCTTGTGCTCCTGAGCTCGCCATTCGTTCTCGTCACTTTCTCCCAATCGGCCTGGACTCTTGCCTCCCCTGCAAAGGGCGAAAAATTCCTTCATCGTGGCCCCGCTGCCAAAACAGCCTCCACCAGGGCTCCGTCTCCTCGGCAACGCATTGTTTGGATTCTCTTTGATGCCTTTGACTATCGTTTGGGATTTCACGAGCGGCCACGTGGCTTGGAAATGCCGGAGCTAGATAGATTTCGCGCCCAAGCATTTAGCGCCTCTCACGCCCACCCTCCTACCAATGCCACGATCACTGCGGTGCCCTCTCTACTGTCAGGAGTGGCCGTGGCCACAGCCACTCCCACCAATCCAGACGAGCTGATGCTGGATTTTCAAAACAAGGAAATTCCTTCTCAGGCTTGGAGCAAAAAGGAAAATATTTTCCAGCTCGCTCACAAAGCTGGCCTCAATGTGGGAGTGATAGGTTGGTACCATCCCTATTGCCGGCTCTTTGGCGAGTTCCTGGCCAGCTGTGATTGGTATGGTCCAGAGCCAGAGTTCGCCACCAACGCGCCCTTTCTGGGAAAGGCCGTGCGCCAGCTGACAGAGGTGCAGACTTCCATCCCCGGGCTCAAACGGCTGCGTCCCATTTTACGCGATTTTTTTCAGGTTCGGTCCTTTTTGCCTACCAGCCAATTGTCGCTCCAGCGACAATTCCGCATCGGCATCACGCAGAGGATCACCTCTAGGGCGGTTCAATTGTTAGAGGATCCCAACTTAGATTTTGTGTTTATTCACATCTCTGTGCCTCACGACCCCGATATTTTTGACGCGAAAGCAAAGCAATTTTCGACCTTGGGTGGTCATAGCTATATAGACAATCTAGCGCTGGCCGACCAAATTTTCGGCAGCCTGAGGCAGACTATGGAGACAGGTGGTAGTTGGGATCGTTCAGCCGTGATCGTTACCTCCGACCATGGATTCCGTCCCTGGCAGTGGTGGCGAGACCCTCTTGTGGCCAGAGAGCCCTTAGACATGCGCGTGCCTTTTCTGGTCAAAATGCCAAAACACCGGACACAAAAAACAGTTCAATATGATCTGCCTTTTGAGAGCACCTGGTTATTTTGGCTAGTACAGAGAATTCAAGATGGAACTTTACGTAAAGAGAGTGACATTGCTGCCTGGATGAAAAGCGTGACCACTAAATTTGGGCCGTCTCCTCCCAGCCATATTACGAAAAAGGAACTCCCTGCTCCCAAACTCCACTCCCTGGCGGATCGCTCATAGGTTTGGCAGCAGCACCGCCCGAGGAAAAAGTAGTGAAAATCCCAACAGCTCAGGACCTCGATCAACTCGATCAGTTAGAAGCATTTTCCGTTCATTTCCGCCGGTTCACAGGAGCCTTTGGCCTCACTGTCCTGCTAGGCACAGAGCTGCTCTCCAACATTGGCGCACTGCACCTCTTTGGTATCCTCGCTCTCTGGGCAGCCTTCGGCATTTTTCTTGTGCTTTACGCCAGAAGATTCCGCTGCTCTATCCAAATCCCACGCTCATCCCTTTCTCTACTCTTGCCAGCGGCGGCCCTTGCCGTGGGCGTGCTTCTTTGTGGTTTCCTGAGTGCCCCGAACAACTGGGATTCCATGACCTATCACCTCCCCCGAGTGGCTCAGTGGGCAAGCCGTCAATCGATCGGGATCTTTCCCACAAATTCTTTGTTCCAAGTCACGAACCCCGCGTGGACAGAATACGTTTTTCTGCATTTGCAGCTGCTGAGCCAAAGCGATCGGTTGTTTTTCCTCGTCTCCTTCGGCGCCTGGATTGGTTGTGCTTTTCAGGTCTGGGCACTGGCAGCTCGTCAAGGACAGGGCTCCACCGCCTTGCTTCTGGCTCTTAGTGTTCCCATCGGAATTCTTCAGGCATCTTCCACCAAAAATGACATTGTGGCGGCCTTCTGGGCCCTGCAACTTTTCTCTGCCCTGCAGAGTTTGAGATTTCCTCTACGAATGAAGGATTGGCTCTGGGTGGGAATTCCGCTCGGCCTATTGCTCGCCACCAAGGGCACTGGCTATTTGTATGCGATCGCCATTCTCACCGTATTTCTTGGCTCCAATCTACAGCGAAAAATTTGGCTAGGAACCGCCGTCGCTGGACTACTGGGCCTATCCATAAACTTTTCTTATTTTCTACGCAATTTTCTCGTTTTTGGTAGTCCCCTTCCAAATGGCGGAGGCGAACGCCTCTTTGTGGAAAGACTCCATCCCACTGGGATTTTGGGAAATTTGGCGAACAATCTAGCCCTGCACCTGAACGCGCCCTGGGCTTGGTGGAATTCTGGACTGAATGCTCTACTGAACACCTTTCACCAAGGGATTGGCCGCTCTCCCGGGGATCCGCTCTTCACCTTGCAGCATTCAGGATTTTCTTTGCCTCCCCTTTTTTTCTACGAAGACTACGACGGCTGCACACTTCTCTTCCTGCTCGCCCTGCTCACGCTTCCCCTTCTTAGAGACCGCGCGTTCCGCAAATCCTCCGGGCACCTTTTTGCTTTATTTGCTCTGGGTTTCCTGCTTTTTTCTTTGTTGAAATGGAGCCCCTGGAATGCCCGCTACCATCTCCCATTCTTCCTGCTGCTTATTCCGGGCCTCTCCCAGGCCTTGCACCAACGTATAGGAACGCCTGCCGCAAGCTTGGTTGCGATCGGCCTCTGCTTAGCTTCGCTGCCTTATGCCTATGCGAATCGGCTCAAGCCTTTGTTTCCCCTAGATGGACGCACTCCCATTTATCTCCTCGAGCGGGAGGCGCAGTACTTCAGTGCCGCTCCCCATTTGTACGCCCACTTTCGGGCCCTTACCGAAAAGTTGAAAGCTAGTGACTGCCGCTGGATTGGCCTCTCTAGCTCGGTGGACAGTTTCGAGTACCCTCTATGGGTCTTATTGGGCTTTCCCTCAAAGCCCCTAAATATCCTGCAGGAGAACGTAGAAAACGCGACTGCCCGCCTAGAAGACAAAGCGGCCCAAGAGCGGATTTGTGCGCACGTGGACTTGCGAGAGTTTCGCTAAGCAAACCCACCTATCTGTTTAAGGTCTGAAGCACTGGCCAAACCTTCGCCATATTTCCGTGGAGACCGAGCAAAAATCGCAATGATTTCGGGGTTCAGATTTGGTCCCGCCCTTGCTTATAGCGCCCCAGAGGTTCTCATGACAAAAAGTATGAAAAATAAATGGAAGAAGTTTGTACGTCCGTTCGGGATTTTCGCGATCGGCATGGCTTTGGGTTTTTCAACCGCTCATTTTGGCTTCAGTGGGTCGCCTAAGGCTCCCAGATTGACGATGCCCCGATTTGAGCAAAAAATCGAGCGCTCCCACTGGGCCGCTAAATCAGCTCGGCCTAAGCACATAGAAAGAGCCAAAAAATCCAAGTCGGTGGCCAAGGCAAATAAGTCGAAGCGAACCAAAAAATCGGCTAATTCGAAACGCAACGGCAAGAAAAAACGCGCTAGCGTTGCTCGCCTTTAGTCTCAAAAATTTCTAAAAAAGCGGCATACAGATAATTCTGTGCCGCTTTTTTCTTATCCCCGCTCCTACGCTTCTTTTAATTTTTGCATGTCGATTTTCTTCACCTGCAAGATGGCGCTCATCCCGCGGTCGGATTTTTGCGGGCCCTTCGCACTATAACTGGATCCAATAGCGACGAACGATTTCCTCTTCGTCCTCAACGCGGTCTTCGAGTTTTCCGCCAAAGCGCTCAATGATTTTCCAAGAGGGTGTGTTCTCCTCGCTGCAGGTGACCATGACGGGAGAAAGGCCAAGGCCGCGGCAAAACTCTAAGCCTTGACGTACCATCTCGGTGGCATATCCTTTCTGCCGAAAGCTCTTAGCCACCGCATATCCCATATGCC
>JAKFYM010000396.1 GCA_021730855.1 Bdellovibrionales bacterium | reverse complement strand
GTGCCCACCTATCCTGGACTTTTTTCTTCTTTTTTTGCCGTACCTGGCAAGCCGCTTGGCATTGTCTATCCGCGGCCACTCTCTTTCTGTGGGCCTAGCCGATGATTTTCTTGCTGCTTGCCACTTTAGTTTTCGCGGCAGATCCTTTTTGCCTTCCGGGAAAGGCCGATCCCATTTGTGAACAAATGGAGCCCGAGCTTGGGGCGAGCTTTTCCCAAAAAGCCCTTCTGCGCAGCTTTGTTTATGAATTTTTGCGGGCCAAGGAAGACTGGCAGAAGGAGCAGGTGATAGGAGCGGTGGCGGCGCAGTGGGTGGCGGAATTTCAGAGCCCGCAAGACTTCAATTTTGGTTTATTGGCCCCTTTGGTGGCGGAATACTATGCGCGCCCCACCCATCGTGCGGCTCTGGCGCTGCTGTTGCGGGAGATCGACAAACAAGTCCAAGGAGAGATTGCCTCGTATGCCGATGCCAATGTACTTGCGGATGGCTTTCAGGGGGCTTTGACCGGAGTGATGGTGCTCGCCGCCGCCAAATCCTTAGTTGGATTCACGCGCGTGGGGGTGCTGAAGCGAGCACGCGACTGGCTCTCGCGCTCCGCCTCGCATGGCCTCACGAATCTGGGCAGGATCGAGGTCGTTTCTCAATACGTTACTCGAGGCCGCTCTTTTTTTAGCCAATGGCTGGCGGCTTCCGTTTTCCGTCCCTATGCCGCTGCGGCGGCTGTGGGAGCCGGGAGCGCCACGATTCAGGATCTGGTATTTTGGGCGAGCTCCAAAAAAGTCAGCCCCGTGGCCCTGCTAGAAGAGATCGATGCCATTCTCATCCAGGATTTGAGCGTTCAGGTGTGTGAACAGCTGCAGCGCCTCACGCAGTCCGCTCCGCGTGCAGGGGAGGAAGAGCTCTTCCTGCAGCATGCCCGCGAATGGGCCTATCTTCGCTCTGCGGCTCCGCGCTTTATTGACCATGGGGTGGAAGTGGACCCACCAGAGTTTGTAGGGGAAATCCCGCTCGCTTCCTATGCGGCTCATTTTGCTTCCGACTATGCCACCTGCACCGTGGTGCCTAAGGACACGAAACTCAATCTCACGGCCCTCGGGGTGCAACTAGCGGCGGTGCAAGAATTACTTCCCTTGCCCGACATCGATAAATACTAGCGACTGCCTTTCCAGGCCCGAAAATAGCGGGAGGGAAGGTTCAGCTCGAGCTCTTTCTCGAGATATTCCGAAGCTAAGCAGACTTTATTTAGGTCGACGCCCGTCTGATATCCCATGCCTTGCAACATATAGAGCAAGTCCTCGGTGGCGAGATTGCCCGAGGCACCTTTGGCGTAGGGGCAGCCACCTAGGCCTCCGGCAGAGGAATCCACCGTGGAGACGCCCAGTTGAATGGCCTCGAGGCAATTTGCGATCGCCGTGCCACGGGTGTCGTGAAAATGCACGGCGATCGGAAGCTCGGTGGGGATGAGCTCGAGGACTTCTTGGACCTGCTGGGGCGTGGCCACGCCAATGGTGTCGCCTAAAGAAACTTCCTGCACGCCCATGGCTAGCAGCTCCTCTGTCACTCTTTTGGCTTTTTCCGCGGGCACCTTACCGGAATAGGGGCAGCCCCAGACGGTAGAGACATAGCCGCGCACCGCCACTCCCGCTTGCTGGGCTTCGGCCACCACGGGGCGCAGAGTGGCCAGGGACTCTTCCACCGTCATCTGGATATTTTTTAAATTAAAGGCATCGCTGGTGGCCGTGAACACACTGATGTGTTTCGCGCCGGCAGCCAGGGCGAGCTCGAAGCCCTTATGATTGGGGACGAGGGTCCAAAAACGTTTTTTTGCCCAGAGTTTTGGCTGTTCCGCGCGGAGCCGTTGCAGCAGCAAATCGGTGCCGGCCATTTGGGGGATGCGATCGGAGCGCACGAAGGCGCCCGCTTCCACATCGTCCAGGCCGGCCTCGGCCAGCATGGTGACGAAGCGAAGCCGCGCCTCTACAAGCTCTTCCAAGGGAAGCTGCCGCATGCTCGCTTCATTCTGCAGCCCATCCCGCGGGCCCACTTCCACCACTCGGATAGATCCGCTCATTTTTCTTCCTTCCAGGTCACAAAGGCCGTGCCGGCATTCACGATCTGGCCCTCCTGCACGGGAATCGAAGCGATGGTTCCGTCTCGGGGAGCCGCGTAGGCATATTCCATCTTCATGGCCTCTACCACCACCACGGGATCACCTTTTTTCAACTTAGCTCCCGCTTTGGCGTGGAGCTTTAAGACTTTGCAAGAGAATGGCGCCACCAACTCCTGTGTTTCTTCGGCCCCGCTTCCGGGAGCGCGGGCATGGAGATCGAGCGGCAGAGAATAGAGCCGTCCCTCCCATTGCACCCACAAACGGTTCTTCAGTTTCTGGGCTCTGGCGATTTTCATGCGCGCTCCCAGGGGCTGGCGACGGCCTGTTTGTCGGAGAAAAGCTGGGCCGGAGCAGCCAGGGCCAGGGCTTCGGCATGGGAAGAAAGAAGTTCGGCAGGTGGGCTATCCTTCCAGTCTTTCAGCTCCGTCTCTAGAAATTTTACGTACATTTTTCCTGCCTGCACCTTCGGATGCGAGAGCACGTCCTGGAGGTAATTCACATTGGTGACCGTGCCAAAAAGCAGGGTATGGCGTAGGCACCAGAGGAGCCGTGCCAGCGCCCGCGTGCGATCCTCGGAATGCACCGTCATCTTCGCGATCATGGCATCGTAGTCGAGCCCAATCACCGATCCGGAGCTTACGCCGGTGTCTACGCGTAAACCCACAGCAGCCGGCCATTCCACCAAGGAAAGGGGGCCGGGGCAGGGAGCAAATTGCTGAGACGCATCTTCAGCATAGATGCGGGCTTGGATGGCGTGGCCACGTGGCCGCATTTTTTCACGCTCGGGGAAAAGCTCGCTGAGCTTCGCTCCCTGTGCCACGAGAATCTGTGATTTCACTAAATCCACACCCCATACCGCTTCGGTCACAGAATGCTCCACTTGGAGGCGGGAGTTTACTTCCAGGAAATAAAAATTTTCGGCCTGATCCACCAGGAACTCCACGGTGCCGGCATTGGCATAGCCCACGCCTTTGGCAAGAGCCAGAGCACTAGCGGCGATTTTTTCTTTCGTGGCGTCGGAGAGATGAGGCGCTGGAGCTTCTTCCACCACCTTTTGGTGGCGGCGCTGGAGGGAGCATTCCCGCTCGCCAAAATGCAAAAGATTGCCATGATGGTCGCCCAGGATTTGGATCTCAATATGGCGCGGGCGCTCAATGTATTTTTCCAGCAATAAGGTGGCATCGCCAAAACTGGATTGGGCTTCTCGCGCAGCACTAGCGGCGGCCTCTTCTAGGTCTCCGGCAGCATGCACCAGCCGCATGCCCTTTCCGCCACCACCACTGGCGGCCTTGAGCAATACAGGAAAGCCTACTTTAGTGGCGAGCGCTTTGAGCGCGTCGATGTCTTTAAGGTCCACCTCACCCCAGGGCGCGGTGGGCACCTGGTATTGATCGAGCAGTGTCTTCGCTTCTAGTTTGTCTCCCAGACGGCGAATGCTTTCTGGCCTGGGGCCGATCCACTCGATGCCCGCTTGCAAAAAAGCCGTGGCCGCAAACTCCCGTTCGGAGAGAAAGCCATAACCCGGGTGAACGGCATCGCAGGCGGCAGCCTTGGCTAGCGGAAGGATTTTTTCTAGATTTAGGTAGGTGTCTTTCGGCGCGCTGCCGGCAAGGTGAATCGCCTCATCGGCCAATTCCACATGCCGAAGTTTTGCGTCCGGGTCGCTATAGAGCGCCACGGTCTTGATCCCAAGCTCCTGGCAAGCCTGGATCAGGCGGCAGGCGATCTCTCCGCGGTTGAGGATCAAGACTTTGCGAAAAGTTTTCAATCAGTTTCTCCAGTTCGGGCTGCGTTTTTCCAGGAAGGCGCGCACCCCTTCTTGGGCTTCGGGCAAGACGCGCAGCTGAGCCAGTTCGGCGGCAGCGAAATCCAAAGATTTGGAAAATTCCTCGCGGATCAGGTCGCGCGAGAGCGTATGCACCAAAAACTTTGCGGCTTCAATGGCATGAGGGCCGCCCTCCAGCACATTCGCCAGCACCTTCTGGGCGCGGGCCTCTAGTTCGGAGGCGGCACATACCTCATGCACCAAATTTATCTTCAGTGCTTTTTCGCCGCGAAACCTTTCTCCAGAAATAAAGAGCGAACGCGCCTGGCTCACGCCAATTTTTGCGATCACGAAAGGGCCGATGCAGGCCGGAATCAGGCCGAGCTTCACTTCCGACAAAGAAAACACCGTGTCTTCCGCCGCAATCACGTGGTCACAAACACTCACGAGCCCCACGCCTCCGCCGATGGCAAAGCCGTGCACCATCGCAATCAGAGGCACAGGGCAGCGATCCATGGTGAGGAACATATGGGTGAGCTTTTGGCAGTCCTTTAGGTTTTCTTCCTGGGAAAGGCTTAAGCTCTGTTTCATCCAGTTGAGGTCACCACCCCCGCAAAAGGCCGCGCCTTCTCCCTGAAGCAGCACGGCCCGCACGGCTTCGTATTCCGGTTTGTCGCCCGAGGTGAGGGCCGAGAAAACGGCTTGGTAGTCGGCGATAAGCTCTTCATTGAAGGAGTTACGCACCTCGGGGCGATTGATACGCACCCGCAGAACACGACCATTATTTTCAAAAGAAAGTTTTAAGTGCTTCATCTTCACATCCTAAATACGCCATATTTAGTGGCGGGGGTGGGGCTATTTTCCAGGCTCATGGCGAGAGCTAATGCTAGGGTTTTGCGTGTTTCCCGGGGGTCTAAGATGCCATCGTCCCAGAGGCGCGAGGTGGAGGCGTAAGCATTGCCGTCGCGCTCGTATTCGGCCATGATCTGCTTGCGAAAATCTGCCTTTTCTTGGTCGGAGCCGCTTTTCACGGTGGCCAGCACATCGGCCGCCTGCTCTCCTCCCATCACCGAGATTCGGGCATTGGGCCACATCCAGAGCAAGCGGGGCGAATAGGCCCGACCACACATGCCATAGTTACCGGCCCCGAAGCTTCCGCCCACGACCACGGTGAATTTCGGCACCGAGGCATTGCTCACG
This sequence comes from Bdellovibrionales bacterium, assembly GCA_021730855.1. Lineage (GTDB taxonomy): Bacteria > Bdellovibrionota > UBA1018 > CAIPTA01 > CAIPTA01 > JAKFYM01. The sequence goes on along the minus strand of JAKFYM010000396.1, from coordinate 14,453 downwards.
GCCATCACCATTTTGGCCCCATCCTTGGCGATGCCTTTTTCTTCGGCAGCCTTGCCCACCATAAAGCCCGTGATGTTCTGCAAGAACAGCAGGGGGGTGCCGCGTTGGTTGCAGAGTTCGATAAAATGCGTGGCCTTGAGCGCGCTTTCTGAAAAAAGCACGCCATTATTGGCCAAGATCCCCACGGGATAGCCATCAATATGAGCAAATCCGCACACAATGGTGGTGCCAAAGAGCGGCTTGAATTCATGAAAGCGGCTTCCATCCACAAGGCGTGCGATCAATTCTCTTGCGTCATAGGGTGTGCGCACGTCGGTGGGTAGTACCCCCAAGATTTCTTCGATGGCATAGAGGGGGTCTTCGGGTGGCAGGCGCTCAAAACGGGCGCGCTCGCGCGGGCCAAAGTTGCGCACGATCTCGCGCAGGATCTGCAGGGCGTGCTCATCGTTCTCGGCGTAGTGATCAGACACCCCACTCTTGCGGCAATGAGTGTCTGCGCCCCCCAATTCTTCGGCCGTCACCACTTCGCCAGTGGCGGCCTTTACCAGAGGGGGCCCTGCCAAAAAAACCGTGGCTTGGTTTTTTACCATAATGGTTTCATCGCTCATGGCCGGCACATAGGCGCCACCAGCGGTGCAGCTGCCCATCACCGCGGCCACCTGGGGAATGCCGAGGGCACTCATCTGAGCTTGGTTAAAAAAGATACGGCCAAAGTGCTCGCGATCGGGAAAGACCTCCGCTTGTAAGGGCAGAAAGGCCCCGCCGGAGTCTACGAGATAGACGCAGGGCAGGCGATTCTCCCGAGCGATTTCTTGGGCGCGTAGGTGTTTCTTCACTGTGAGGGGAAAATAGGTTCCGCCCTTCACTGTGGCATCATTGGCCACGATCAACACTTCGCGTCCGGAGACTCGGCCAATCCCCGTAATGATTCCTGCCGCAGGGGCTTGGTCGTCGTAGGCATTGTTTGCGGCCAAGGCCGAAAGCTCCAAAAAAGGCGTGCCAGGATCTAGGAGTTTCGCGATTCGGTCACGAACAAAAAGTTTTCCTCTTTGCTCGTGCTTCTTGCGAGACTCTGCTCCGCCGCCCTCGCGGGCTTCGGCGATTTTTTCCGCAAGCTGCTTTGCTAGAGCGAGGTGGTGCTCTTTATTTTTTGTGAATGTGGGGGAAGTGGTCTGGATACGAGATTGAAAGACAGCCATTGTCCATCACTCTAGCAAGTTTTGCGGGAAAACAAAATCAGCGCTTAGCGTCATCGGGCGTTTTCGTCAGGCGAAATCTATCCACTCCTCTCTTCTCAATTTGTCCATGCAAGAGCCCCTCTTGCAACAAGACCAAAGATTGCGAAAGTTCTCCACCACAAGCTTTGTGAAAATCCGCCAAGGAAAAAGTGCGGTCCGTAGGGAGAGAGGGAGTCGCAAACCCTCCAAGCCGGGCGTAGATCGCCTGCAAGGCTTCTTCTTCATTGGCCACAAAGAGCGCTCCTGCTTGCTGTAGCCGTAGCGCACCTCGGCCAAAGTTGGTGCGAAAATCTTGGCTGAGAGTGACCACCGTCTTATCCATAGCCAGGGCCAGTTTTCCTGTGATGGCGGCCCCACTTTTTTCACAGCCTTCCACCACAATGGTTCCACAAGCTAGAGCCGCAATGAGTTCGTTACGGATGGGAAAGTTTTGTGGCAGGGGCACCTGGGCCAGAGGAAAGGGCGAAAGGAGGGTGCCCCCACGACGTAGAATTTCCTGCGCAAGGTCCGCATTTTCCTGCGGGTAGGGATCGAGCAGGCCACTCCCTAGCACCGCCACCGTGCCTTGCGAAAGATTCTCTTTGTGGGCAATGGTATCAATGCCCTTGGCAAGGCCACTCACTATGCGAATATGGAGGGCGGAAAGATAAGAGGCAAATTGTAGAGCGTTGTTTTGGCCAAAGGTGCTGGGACTACGAGTGCCCACGAGGGCAATCATTTTGTTTTCTTCCGCCACATCCGCTCCGCAAATGTAGAGGAGCACGGGGCGTTTATGGGGCGGAACGTACCGTAGTATGGACGTGGGGTAGAGCGGATCCGTCTCCATGAGTGCACGCACTCCCGCAGCGGTCTCGCGTGCGGTAGTTTCAGCGAAGATTTGCTCCGCCTCGCCAAGACTTTGGATAGGTCCATAGCGCAGCTGGCGTCGGGAAAAATGGTCGCTCCGAAACAGTTGCTTGACGCCCTCCCACGAGGGAGTGGCTCCCTGCCAATGGGCGAGCCACTCGGCGCGGGAAAAATAGAAAAACTGGTGGGCAAAACGGAGCGGATCCATGCGGGAACTCTAGGCACTTTTATGACCTAGTCCCGACTGGCTAAAGAATGGATTTTTCTTTGAAAGAGCTCCCGGTGAACAAAAACAAATCAACGCCCTGCTCAGTTTTCCATCATCAGCAGATTCAGTTCTTCCTCGTCATTAGCTTTGGGTGTCTTGGCCTTTTTCACGGGCTTTTTCTTTTGTCCAAAAGAGCTGTCCACAGGAGCCACGCTTGGGGCTCCTTCCAGCTCGTCCGCTCCCAGGTCCACGGTCTCTTCCACTTTTTCTTGCTTGCTCAATTTGCTTAATTTGGTTTTTTCTTCCGCGCTTAGGCTTTTCAGCTGCATGGATCGCTCTAGGGCGTCGAGCTCCGAGAGCGGCGGTTCTGCTTTGGGCTTTTCTTTGCTTGGGTCCGGCAATGTCGGATCCACTTTTTCCTTCTCGGTCTCTAGATCAGGCACTTCTAAAATACGGGCGGAATCATTTCCCGACACTGGTTTCGCGATACCTCCAAAAACTTGTTTGGTAGGGATTGGGTTCGAGGGGTCTTTGGTTTTTAGGAGCGACCCAATACGAATGAGGTCAAAGTCATGGGTGATGATGGCGGTAGAGTAAGAGTCCGACACATAGACCACCATCGCTTCACCAGTGGCCACGTCAGGTGCGGCTAATCCAGCGCTTTCTGTTAACTGCAGGGTCTCTACCGCCTGGAAAACACGCCCTATGCGGATCCCGTCGCGGGCGCCACGATTGATGTACACATAGGACTTTTTGCTAGCAGTGATACGGGAAGGCGGAGAGCCAGCCACAATTGCCGCCGATAAGGGCACGCCACTCACGGTGGGCTCCACCTTTGCCACGTGGGGGAGGAGATTCATGATTTCGTCCCCGGCTTTTACCACGGCATTGAGCTTCTCTATGAATGCGTACACTAAACCTTGCTCAACTTTGACGACTTTCAGCACGCCCGCTGGCTCGTAAAAGTAGCCCGCAAGGCGGTGGTGTCGGTCGAGCACGTCCTCTTGGTGCGGTAGCGGCTGATTGCGGACCGAAAAATCCGTCGGATCTATCCTGTTTTGTAAGACGACGGCCGGGGTATAAATGGCGAACCTGCGCCCTGGCCCGGGAAGGGAGGGGCCGAACCAACGGATATAAACGGTATCCCCATGCCTATAATTACTATTTGCGCCAACGGGTCCAACGATTTTTCCGAGAGAGGCAACGGCACTGGAGGAAATAAAGCCAGGCACAAGCACCCGGTCCTCTAAGGCCTTAAAGTTGAAGCGGGCGCTGCCATAAATTTCCATTTCCTGTCCCTTTTTTTCCGCGGCGGACAATTCATGGAGCGAAAAAAATAGACTGAAGAGAAGGACGATTTTTTTCATTCTGTCTCCGCCTCGTCGGAGCTTTCTTCATATACGGGCGCATTGGTGTCTTCACCCTCTCGTGTGCTGGCAGGAGCGGGCGAGGAACGGAAGCTGAGTGTCACCGGAGCTTTGGGAAAAGCTCGGACTAAGGTGTTTCGGTATCCTTGCGCCTTGGCCGTATTGCCTTGGTTGTCATGCGCGCGCGCGAGGCCCGCAAGGGCCTCGGGAAGATAAGCAGAGCGCGGGTAGCGCTTTTCCAGCTCCTCCCAGTTTTGTAGAGCCGTGCTCCACTGTTGGGCACGAGCCGCAGATTCTCCTGCCCAGTAAAGAGCATGAGAGGCGAGGAGATGTTGAGGGTATTTTTTTGCTAGGGTGGCGAAAGCCGAGGCGGCTTCAGGGTTCTGCCCATTTTGGAAAAGCCCCATACTCCGACGGAAATCTTTTTCCACCTGTGCGCTCGCGATTGGGGTGGGGCTCGAGTTTGGGGCCGGCGCCATTTCAGAGGCACGAATCGGAGCCGCGCTCACGATCGGATTGCTTTCGGCTTCAAAGTCCATAGGGGCTGCGAGATTGCTTTCGGGGGGCAGCGGCTCGGCTTCGATGATCGGTTGGTCGTTTTGGATTTGTGTTTTTTCCAAATTATTGGTCAACACCTCCATCTTTGTTTCCAGGGCGGCGATTTTGGTATTTAGGCGGGCCACCTCGGCCTCCAGCACGGGAGTCAGTGCCTCGCCCCCTTCGGCTTCGGAAGGCTCTTCGATTTCCTCACTTCTTTGCATGAGTGAACAAGACAGGCAAGAGAGCCCAATAAGCGCGATCAACAGGACGTTTTTCATGTGTATCCCCCAGGTACTACTATGATAGAAAGCGCTTAGATTGCGGTCAAGGTGAGAACGATGGTCCTACGGGTAAAGAAAAAAGATTCAGCTTATGTCTATCAGCTTTTGGAGTCCTATGAGGGCTTGGCCAATTACTCAACCCTGACCGAACAAAAAGGCTTGCCTTATCGGGACATCCTTCTCCATGTGGCTCCCGATTTACGGTCGTTTGTGGAGACTGTGGTCGCGCATTTGGCTAGAGAAGTGGAGCTCGAGCTTTTGGACGTGGCTTGACCAAGGTCTAGGCGATAGCCTAAATATTTTTCCTTTTCCTTTTTGATTGCAGATAAAAGTCGTTTAATTTCAATTATTTGGATCGGTATGCTTCTTGCGATTCTCGATAGATGAAGCATTTTTCCCTACTCATTTTATCGTTGATCGCTGTTTTGGTGGCTCAAGACTCTAAGCTAGAGCAGGGCGTGCGGGGCCTTGCTTCCTCCTGCCTCACAGGGGACGCCTTTATTCCCGAGGTTGAGGTCCTTCTTCCTCCCGATCTTCTCGCTTTCGACAAAGGCCAAAAGCAAAGCACAGCCCAGGACTTTTACGATTTTCTCACCAAGGTCGAGCTGAACTCCTACCTGCAGCAGCAACGGCTACGTCACTCCTATGGACTCACGGGGCCTCTATTTGCCCCGATTTCCCTTCCCACCTTGGCTCCCCTTGGGCTCGCTCCTGGCCTAATGCAAACCAATGTCTGGAGTGGGACGCAGCTGATGTCGGCATTGCAAGGCGCTCCGATGACAAATTTTCCGGCCACACAAATGGCGGGCCTAGAACTCCCGGCTAACCGGATCGGCTTCGGGCAGTCGTTCTAGCAATAGGGCCTGGAAACGATCGAACTCTCCGCTTCCATAGCCGGCATTTCCCACCTTGCCGATTTCTTTTTTCCATTTCTCGCTAAAATATTTGGCCTCGCCAAACTTGCCATCTTGAAGCGAAGCGTAGGCTTTTTTCGCATAGACTTCGGCGGCCTTCTCCATCGGCACCTTACCTTCTTTTAGCCAGCTTCTTTCTTCACTACTAAGTGAAGAAAATTCTAGCGAGCTTTCTTGGGAGGCGAGTTGTCGTTCTCCTTCCGAGGCCTGAAAACCGGCGGCCTTATCGCGGAATTCCTTCGCAAAGGCCTGAAAGCTTTTCTTCAGCTCGGCGCTTTCGGCCTCATTTAGTTTCGAGGGAAGCGCGGCATTTTCCATCGTGTCGGCAAAGTCCATATAGGCTAGATGCACCACATTTTTGGCCGCTAAGATTTGTTTAGGCGTGCCAATCTTGATCACGGCCTCGGCCACCTTTTCCACTTTTTCTAGCGCATTGGTTTTTTTGCTGATATTGGCTTCAGGTTTTTCATTGGTTTTTTGAAATTGGATGCTTTTGAGGCTGGCGAGTTCCTCGTTCAGTATGCGGAGTTTCGCTAGGGCCACGTAGGCGCGTTCCGTTTCCACCTTGGAGCTGCGTGAGGCGATCTTCCTCCATTGGCTAGTATCGTTTAGGTTATCGGCCATTTGGTCCATCGCCCAGGCCGCCCGTGCTTGCCACTGCACTTGGCCGGGTCCCACGGCTTGGGCGCATTCTTGGATTTTCTTGAGCACGGTCAGGTCTTTGTTTTGGTAGGAGAGCAAGATGTTATTACAGCCTGCTTCGTAGGCCACGAAGGCGTCTTTTTTGTTTTGCTTCAAGAGATCGGCGAGACGAAAGAACGCGGCGGCGGCTTTCTCCCGCGCATTGAAGCTTTCTAGCAGGACCGCGGCATTGGTTAGGGCCTGGATTTCCACTTTGCCTTGGCCATTGGAGGCATATTCCAGGTATTGCGTCACGGCCTGTTCGGGTTCATTCACTTTCTCGTAGAGCCGGGCTAGCTCGAGCGATGCCTGGCGGGCTTCCTTGGTATCGGGATATTTCTCGCGTAACTTTTCGAAGTAGGCGATGGCGGCGCGGTTGTCCTGGATTTTTTGTTCCGCGAGGGCAGCTAAGCGCACAAAGGAATAGATCCCCATGGTGGGTGAGGGAGAGTCGTCTAGGATTTTTTCGTAGGCGGTCCGGGCTTCGGCCAGCTTGCCTTCCTGCTCCAGGCCTTCGGTGATTTTCACGAGCGAGAGTTCCTGGGCTTCGGCGATCTTCTGCCTGAGGTCATTGTCTTTGTCGAGGAGGGGCGACTCGCTCTTGGCGTTCAATGCCTTAGACTCCAGGCCCAAGGCTTCCCATTTTTGCGCCTTCACTAGCACCGCCAGGGCTTCGCCTACGGAAGCTTTCGCTAGATTGTGGGTAGGATGCGTTTCAGCCAAGGTACGGTAACGCGCGGCCACCTGCTCGGGCGTTTCTAAGGTTTTGGCCACATTGGCGGCCTTGTATTGGGCCTCTACGGCCAGGTCTTCTTTAGGAAAGTGCGCCACATAAGAATCGTAAGCCGCGAGCACATCCTTATCGGCAATTTGTTTTTTCTCCTGAGGCGAGGCCAATTCGATGCTCTGGATGCGTAGATTTAATGCTTCTTTGAAACGACTATGCTCGGGAGTCATGGTGGCCACGGCGTCGCTCACCATTTTGTAGGCCTTCAGCTGGTCTTTGCGATTCATCAGCAGCACGGCGTAGCGAAATTTTACCTCCGGGGTCTCGGCCTCCTCGGGGAAAGTTTCTAGGTAGATGTCGTAGGATTTTTTGGCTTGGCTCCAGACCTCGCTCTCCTTCATGGTCTCGGCCTCGTGATGGAGCTTCTGGCTGTAGAGGCGCATATATTCTTCGCTCTCGATTCGGCTCGTGTCGGCCTTCGCCAGGTTTTCCGTTTTTAACCAAGAAGAAAGTTTGCGTGCCGTATCCAGGCCGAATCCACGGTCCTTGGTGCGTTCGGCCACACTGATGAGAATGAGGTACAAGCGGTTCACGAATTCCTTCTGTGGATTTTCGTCGAGGAGTTGTTTTGCGGTATTTCGCGCCACTTGGTGTTTGCCGTGGTCGAACAGCCTTTGCACCAATCGGAAACGAAGTTCGTTGGCCTCTTGTTTGGGAACTAGCCTTTCAAAAAGCTCTTTGGCTTGGTCAGGATTGCCGGTCTCCGCAAAAAAGAGCACGAGGTCGCTCAAAGCCTCTTCTTCCACGCCCAGTTTCTTTTCTCCGGCCTGCTGCAGTTTGCGGCTCTCGAAGATGGCCTGTTCTAGGCGATTCACCGCTGCTTGGAAGTTATTTTCATTAAAATGGCACCAGGCCATTTTGTAGTGGGCATAAGGATGCAAATTTCCTTCTGTCGTATCGAGAATTTTTAGATAGAAGGCGCGGGCTGTTTGGAAGGCATGGCGCTCAAAGTAAAGATTGCCCAAAGAAAGTAGGGAGTCGGCCACCACGGCGCTTTTGGGAAATTGGTTTACCACCTGGCGGTAATAGATTTCGGCTTGCGCGTCTTCTTTTAGCCGAGAGTGGTTCTCTGCCAAATTGAAGAGAATGGCATCGGCTGTCCAGGAGGGAAACTCTTTACGTAGGAGCTGAAGGTAGCGATTGGAGCTTCGCAATGCGGTTTTATAGGCCGCTTCTTTGTCTTTCAGGTCGCTGCGGCGGCTGATGATTTCCGATTGCTGCTCGTGGAGTTGCGAGAGCCGGTGCAAGATTTCACGACGGATCTTTGGGTCCTTTGTCTTGGCTAAATAGACTTCCAGTTTTTGAATCCCGCGTTCGCGAATACGTTGGTTGAGGTTGTCCGATTTTTTTGACCGCAGTTCGTCTTCACCTGAGCCATCCAATTCTAGGTAGAGGCTTTGGGCATAGGTCATCCCGTGCTCTTCGTAGAGATCCGCTCGCTCCGAAGCGCCCATTTTTTCGGCCTCCGCGGCGAAGCTAGCAATGGGTAGTAGTAGGAGAAGGATGCGCATCAGTTGTATTTTGCCCCCACGAAACGGATATCTTTATAACCGTGGCTCTTGGCGAGCTTCAGCACTTCCTGGAGCACGGGGAAGGGGGTCTTTTTATCCGCCTGGAGAAGGAGTTTTCCGTCGAATTTATTTTCGGTCTTCTCTTGGGCCACGGTGGCGGTGATGGCCATTTCTAGGGCTTTCCAACCGTTCGCGCCATTGAGCGGCTTTTTGAGGTCGAAAGCTGTCATTTCCACGAAAGATTGGCCATTCCAGCCCACAGCGGTGGGGGAGATATCCAAACGTGAGCCCGTTCCGGCAGTCATGCCGTTCATCACTCCGGGCAGCACGAGGCCCTTTCCTTGTTCCAGCTCCAAGGTGTCGGTGGCGATACTTTTTAGCAAAAAGATAAGGATGATCACGAGCGTGTCGATCAGGGCGGTGATCTGGAGCTCGAAATTGGATTCTAGGTGCTTGCTCTTTTTAAACATCGTTTGCATAAAACCTCAGTCGATTCCCACTAGAGCCACATCTGGAAATAAAAGCTTTTGGTCGGTATTCTTGGCCACTTCATTGCTGGCTAGGCTTTGCGCCAGGTGCTGGATGGGTTCCGACACGATCTTGCTAATCTCGGAGTCACTAAGCTCCAGGTTGCGGATTTTTTTATGGGCCACTCGCAAGGCGCCATACTCCTCGTCGTTGAGGTGTCTCACGGCATCGATGGCTTGCATGATGCCGTCGTAGTCCACGGCCTGTGTTTGCCTTTGTTTAAATTCAATGTCGGCTGAGTAGCGGTCGGGATGCTCGGTTTTGAGCTGGATGAGCTGATGGTGTAGGCCCTTGAAGTCGTACGCTCCCTCAACATTAGGCAGAAGCAGGTTTATTTTTTTGGCGCTGCTTCCGGTGGTGGTGAGCCTGAGTCCAGCGTCTTCAAAGGTGATCACCAGACGGAACTGATCGAGCTCGGAGCGGCTCTTTTGCGCAGCCACCGCTGTATTGCTCGTCAGTTTTGCCTCCAGAAACACCAGTTGGGTAAAGGCCGCGGTGAAAAGCAGGAAGCAGATCAACATCACGAAGCAGTCAATGATCGGCACGATGTTTAGGTCCGTGTCGAGGTTTTCATTTTCTCCGCCAAAACGTTTCATATGGCTATCCTGCTCTCAGAGGTTTCTTAGGCTGATTTCGCGGTTTTGCTGTTGTCGGCGCTCATCACGGGCGCTGTGGGTTTGCCCTTGGCGTTGCCCAGGTCATCCCATTCTTCTCGGTACACACGAGCGGCTAGGAGGTCCATGGTCACCATGGCGGCGCTTTCCACATCTTCCGTCAAGCGGTTCGCTTTGGCCTGCAGCACGCTGAAGGCGATCATGCTCGGGATGGCCACGGCCAAACCAGAAGCGGTGGCATTCATGGACACCGAAATACCATCCGCCAACATCACGGACTTGGTGGCGGCGTCCACGTTTGCTACGGCGCCGAAGGCTTTGATCAAACCCATGATCGTTCCGAGCAAACCAAATAGGGTGGCGATGTTGGCGAGCATGGCGAGGTAAGCGATGCGTTTACGCACGCTGCCGATTCCTTCGTGGGCCACGATTTCAATCGCCGCTTGGATCTGGCGGTTGTCGCGCGATGCCCTCAGGAGTCCGGCCTTGATCACTCGCGGAGCCAGGGCATTGCCCTGGCTCGAGCATAGCTGGATCGCTCCGGCCATATCATTTGAGAGCGTCTTTTGTTTGATCTCGTTGATGAAGGCGTGGTTGTCGATGGGAAATTTCCAATAGAGCGCATAGGTGCGTTCCAGGATGATGGCCAGGCTGGCGGCCCCTACGGCCATGATGGGTAATAAGTGCGATAACATACTCTCTCCTTTACCTAATGATGTCGTTAGGAATGTAGTTGATGGAAATCACGGTATTGTCGGTGGGAATCCAGTTGCCATGGAACACCACTTTGTTTCCCGAAGCGGTGTAGGTGAATCCATGCGTGGGATCATTGGGAACGTTCACCCCGTTAAATCCAATCTGTATTGTTGAGACGCTGGGTTCACGCGCCAGAGGGATCTCGGTGATGGCCTCGGCAATACGCTGGCTGATCGAGGTGAGACCGGTGGCAAAGTTCGCTTCGCAGATGGAGGCCACGCTGCCGTTCGTGGCCGCCGCAATTGCTTTAAATTTCACCCCGTTTTCAAAAGGAGCCGGGCAGGCGGCGTTACCGGGATTGTTCGTGTCCACCACCACGGCGGAAACCGTGAAGTTCTTTTTGTAGGTACGAGTGATCACGTCAAACTTATCGGGCTTGAGTTGGTTGAGGAAGGTCACGGTGCTGGCCACGGTTTGGCTGGAATTATTGTCATCGGCGTCGCTCAGGATGATCACCGCAAGGTGGGCGTCCGAGCGTAAGAAGCCGGTGTTGGCGCCGTTAAGAAGGGCTGTGCTTAGCGAGAGGTGAATCGCATCTAGTCCTTTGGCGCTAGGGTCTCCGAACACTCCCACTAGGACGTTGGCTTTAAAGGTATTGGAAAAGTTAGGGGTGGCGTTGCTGATCACCGTAGGCACGCCCTGGAAGGTCCCTTCTTGTCCTGTGCCGAGGGCTCGGGTGTCGGTGGTCACGATGGCCATATTGAAATCGAAGGCCTTGTTCACAAAGACTTGGGCAAAGGAATCAAAGCCGTTGGCCAGGTTCTGCTGCTTAGTGGCCATGGAGCCCGAGTTGTCGATGACCCATAGGATGTCTACCTTATTATTGGCCACATTCCCCTGGTAGGTAGACTGCGCGGCCGGCAGGATCGATAGATTGGCCGCTTCCGGCCCGCAAGCCGTGAAAAACACTAGAGAAAACGAGCTAAGCCCGTAAAATCTAAGCAACTTCCTGTTTAGTATAGAAAAATTCATAGTGTTAATATAAATTCTAATATTGTAGTGCATTTAAGTCAAGTATTGAAAAGGGCGATAGAATACCAATGGTTTACCCGCTTTTAACGCATGATGCTAAAATGGGAGAGGGGGGACGTATGGAAGCTACCTTTCCGCGGTATTTCTTAGTGCTACTAGTCTCGGCTTTTCTCACGGCTTGTGGTTCAGAGGGAGGCTCCACTTTTAGCACTCCGGGCACAGCCAATGGCAGCCCCTGCACCAGTGGCTATAGCTCCGTGGCCATTAAAATCTTCGTCGAGAACCCCCGCACCGCGGCGAGTGACAACGCCCTGGCTTTCTCTTCGGTGCTTTCTTCGGGTTCCACCAGCTCGGCCACGCTCAGTGGCCTCTCCGGAGCCTGCTACCTACAGTCCAATCTCTTCACCCTAACCACCGACTCCCTCTTTTCTACCTTTATTACGGTCCCCACAGCAGCCGCCCTGGAGTACCAACCTGCCCACCCCCAGTTTCAGCAGCTCAATGCCTTTTACTACGCCGTAGCTCTGCAGAACTTCATGGATAGCCTCAGCGCGGATCTCTCGTCCCTTGGCCGGCTCTCTATTGATGCCCACTGCAACTACGCTAGCAACGCCTACTATTCTCCCAGCTCCAAGCGCCTCTGCCTGGGGTATGTGACCGCCGGCACAAAAAAGGTCTGGGCCGCCGATGATGCTGACGTGGTGATTCACGAGGCTGGCCATGGCGTGAACCACACCCTGGCCAGCACTTCGATCATGAATTCTAGCGGGGAGGCAGGAGCCATTGACGAGGGCATCGCCGACTATTGGGCCGAGACCGTGATGGACGATGGGCAGCTCAGTGAGTGGTTTCTTGCCGCCATTGGCGCCTCCTATGTTCGTGATGCCACCGCCAACCACAGCTATCCCAGCAGCATGGTCTACGAGGTTCACGACGACAGCCGCGTGGTCGCCGAGTTGCTTTGGGACCTACGCACCACTCTGGGCCGCGCCACCGTGGATCCTTTAGTGAAGCGCACCCTTCAGCTCTTGCCCGCAACCACGCGATTTAAGGATTTCTACCAAGCCCTCTACGACGCCTCCGGCCCGGCCTTCCTAAATCTCGCCGCCCCTGACCGGCAAACCATCGTGAATAAATTCACGGCCAAAGGCATTCATCGAGTGGACACTGCCACGGGCTTGCGGCTCTCCACCGCGGGAGGAGCCACCAAGCAGATCTACATTATCGATGACCACACCATCAGTGCGCAGGTGGGGGGGAACTGCAATGGCGTGCTGGACCAGGGCGAGACCGCGCTCGTATTGGTCAACCTCGAGAACCCCAATGCCGGTCGCATGGGCATGGGCGTGGCTACCCTCAGCTCCGCCGCTGCAGGCATCCAGATCCCCAGTGGAGGGGAAATCGGGGAGTTCTTTCGCTTTCAGGCCAATAGCAATTTCACCTCTTCCCTGCCGGCCTCTTTCTATAACCGTCAGGACGCAGTGATCATGGCATCCTTCCTCATTAAGGCCACGAGCACGGGCAATAAAAACCTAACCGCCACCTACAAGCCTATGTATGCCGACGCCACGGGCGTTTCTGCACAGAACCCCGACGTGGCCGTGAATTTCACCCTAAACGTTGGCTCCACAGCCACGCAATCCGATTGCTCTAGCGCTGCCCTATGGCCCTAAAAAAATGCCAATGAAACTAAAAATATTTATAGTACTGCTACTACTGGCTTGTTCTGGGGGCCTCGTATGGTTTGCGGGTGGCTCGCACCCCAACCTCATTTCCGATCCCGCAAGCTCTCTTGTTCCCTCTCCCGCAGCCCAAGAACAGCATTCCGCTTTGCCGAGGGCTCCGGCCTCGCAACCAACAAGAGTCGATCAGGCCCTCGAGCGACTCAATCAATTTTCTAGCGGACGTTGGTCCCTTGGCCTCGGCGCCCACGGCTATGCCACGCGCATGAAAGACGCCGCCCTTCCCATCGAGGCCGATTCCGCCCGGTCCGCCGCCGACAGTTTCCTGCAGGACTTTGGACCCGAGCTCCTCGGCCTGTCCGCGGGTTCCGCAATCTTTTTCGACCAACGGCTTGAGGATGGGGCTTCCCAGTTGGTCTACCACCAGACGCTCCATTCGTTTCCAGTTTTTGGTTCCCGCATCAGCCTCTTCCTCGATCGTGACGGTCGCCTAGTCTATTTGCTCTCCGACATTTACGCCGGGCCCCCTCCTGCTCCCTCACCTAGCGTGATCACACCACATGCGGCTTCCTTGCAGGCCCGTGCCGCCCTCCTGCGCGAGCTTCCCGCCGCCGCGAACGTACCCATAGAGAAATTCTTCGCGACCGCTACCCTGGGCTATCGGCTGCTGCAAGAAAACATAAGTATTGTTTATCGATTTGAGCTCGCATTGGCCGACCTACAGCATCCCGACTACGAAATTCTGATCGATGCCAACGATTCCAGCGTGATTCTCGTAAAAAAACTGTCTAGAAATTAGCGATATAAATATAATTAGTTTAATTGCTGTTCCCGGGCAGGTTTTTTTTGCAAAATCCGCCCAAATTTTCTTGGCTTCTTTGCTCGCGCTCAAGTTTTTGAATTTGGGTTGGTTGACTGATGTTATCGAGGATCGATAAATTCCTCTGGAAAAATCTCAGTAAAAACAAATGGTTAGCCTGGTAAGTCCGCGCATTTGTCTTGCGCCGAGTCAGCGGCAGGGCTCGGAAATCACTAAAAAATTTCCTGTTTTCTTGTGATTTTGGGCTTGCATAGCCCCCACCTTTTCACTATAACGACGGAACACACGAATTGAGAATCCTTCGAAATTCTGTTCTTTGACAACTAGGTAGGAAATTTGGATTCCTTTTGCCTCGAGAGGCTACTCTCTAGGCAGTAGGAATCAACACATGCAAACGTCGATTCTGAAAAAATTTAAGTCGCACGTTTCTCTGCAATGAGAAACGGACGCAGGATTATCCGAGAAATCGGATCTCTAGTTTAACTTGAGAGTTTGATCCTGGCTCAGAACGAACGCTGGCGGCGGGCCTCATACATGCAAGTCGAGCGCGAAAGTCCGCAAGGATGAGTAAAGCGGCGCACGGGTGAGTAACACGTGGGTAATCTACCTTTTGGATTGGAATAACCTGTCGAAAGACGGGCTAATGCCGAGTAAGCTTTCTTGGACGTAAAGTCCGAGCAAGGAAAGATGGCGCAAGCTATCGCCGAA
>JAKFYM010000422.1 GCA_021730855.1 Bdellovibrionales bacterium | reverse complement strand
ATTGGGGGCGATATACGTCTTGAACGGACTGCCCATTTGCACGCCCCGCCATTTGTTGAGCAGGGCGGGAAGCCACATCGGAAAAAAAAGATAATAAGCCGCGTAACCGAGCAGGCCTTTCCAGAGAAAGCCCAGGCTTCCAGTATAGTTCGTGCGTTTCACAGCCGCCATGGGTGAAAGCCTGCTTCTCGCAGTTTTTCTCGGGAAAAAGCCGATTTGACGTCCATGAAGGGCGTGCCCGATTTGGTTTTCTTTTTCAGTTCCTGCAGGTCGAGGCCCAGCACTTCCCGATGCGAGACGGCCGCCACCACCGCATCGATGCGTGATAGGGATTTCCAGTCCTGGAGATCCACCCCGTATTCGTGCCTGGCTTCCTCAGGATCGGCGATTGGATCCCAGACCACCACTTTAGCGCCATAGGTCTGCAGTTCCTGGATCACGTCCACCACGCGGGAGTTCCGAAGGTCCGCGCAGTTTTCCTTGAAGGTGATTCCCAGCACGAGCACCACCGAGCCGCGCATCGAGCAATCGGCCTGGATCATGCGCTTCACTGTCTGTTCGGCGATATGGATCCCCATATTGTCGTTGATTCGACGGCCGGCAAGAATCACCTGAGGTTGGTAGCCCAGCATCTCCGCCTTATGCGTGAGATAGTAGGGATCTACGCCGATGCAATGGCCGCCCACGAGTCCAGGCCGGAACGGCAGGAAATTCCATTTGGTGCCCGCAGCCTGCAGCACATCGGCCGTATCGATATCCATGCGGCGGAAAATGAGCGAGAGCTCATTCATGAGCGCGATATTGAGATCGCGCTGGGTGTTTTCGATCACCTTGGCGGCTTCGGCCACCTTGATGCTGGCGGCGCGGAACACTCCGGCCTCGATGATCTGCTCGTAGAGCCAGGCCACTTGCTCGAGCGTCTTTTGGTCCTGGCCGGAAACCACTTTGACGATTTTCTCGAGCGTATGTTCTTTGTCGCCGGGATTGATCCGTTCGGGAGAATAGCCCACGAAAAAATCCTTCCCGCAGCGGAGGCCGGATTCCTTTTCCAGGATGGGCACGCAGAATTCCTCGGTGGCCCCGGGGTAGACGGTGGATTCAAAAATCACGATCGCGCCTGGCTTGATATTTTTGCCCACCATTGCGCTTGCGCTCTCGAGGGGACTGAGATCAGGACGCTTGGCATTGTCGATCGGGGTGGGCACGGCCACTACGATGAAGTCCGCGGTCTTCAGCTGACTTGGGTCGGTGGTGTAGGTGATCTGTTTGGCCGCGGAGAAGAGCGCGCCGCTCATCTCGCCTGTGGGATCGAGTCCCTGGCGATAGGCTTCCACTTTTTTGGCCGATAGGTCATAGCCAATCGTGGGGATTTTTCGCCCGAAACTCAGTGCCAGGGGCAAGCCCACATAACCTAGACCCAGAACTGCGACTGTTTTTGCCATGGAGCTCCTTTGCGTTCCTAAATTATCGTCTCCACGGCCTGGCCGCAAGGCCCCTATTGGATCTTCCGGCACAGATCGTTGAAAGCTTCGAGCTCCTCGGGCTCGTGCGGGAATTCTAAAGCGCAAAGAGGGTCTTCGTTGTGCTTGTAGGAATTTCGCGCCGAAAAGCGGGCGATATCTGCCTTCGTCCCCTTATAAGCAGAAATCGGGCGGCCAATCACCTCCGAGAGTGACCAGAGAAGGAGCAGGATCAGAAATGTGCGCTGCTGGAGGCGGAGAGGAACTTTTTCCTGAATCCACTTGGCCACGGAGAATAGGCCGAGCACATAAAGAAACGTCAATCCCGGAACCATATAGATCACATAGCGGGAGGCGAAGAGGCCACCCTTCCACCAGGTGAAAAGAAAGAGCGGCAGGCTAAACAGCACGAGGCCGATGGCATGGAGGCTGAGCAGGGCTAACAGCCGATCCCGCTTCCACCAAAAGAGCGGCACAAATAGGAACATCAATGGTCCCGTCAAAAAGAGCGGATGGTGGCTATGGTGGTGAAAGGCCTTGAGCACCACTTCGAGCACGGCCAAGCCATAGATTCCCCAGGTGGAGCCGTAGCTCATGGCGGGGATCTTCGTGAGGTAGAAGAGGGTGATCGGGACGGTGCAAAGCAGGAGGATGCCAATACGCTTGGTCATTAGAGAGACGGGGGCTTTGGTATGCCGAGCATAGAGCAGCAAAAAGCCCACCGCAAAAGCGATCTGGATGGCTGCCGTATAGGTGCAGAACACCAGGAGCGCGGAAACAAAATAGAATCCTTTCCAAGGAGCTTTTCCGTCTGGAAGCCGCAGGCAATCCCAGAGGAGGAGGAAGTGCACCATCGAAAGTGCCAGCCATAGCGAATAGGCGCGGGATTCGATGGCGTAGAAGGAGGCAAAATTATTGGAATAGGAAAACAAACTTACGGCTAAAGCGGCTAGAGTGGCGAGATGCTTCTGGCTAGGCAGCCATTCGCGGAAGCGGCGGCGGAGAAAAAAGAACAGAAAGACATTGGCCAAGGCCCAGAAACTCACTTGAGGGACCCGGAAAAAAAGCCGGAGGTCCCAATACTGCTGGGGCGCATAGTTCCAGAAAGACATCCAAAGACGGTCGATCAAATAGGGCAGCGGGCTACGGCTCGCTTGGCCGGGAGGGGCTCCGTCCCAGAGCAACTGGGTGAAGTTAAAGACACGCGTATAAAAAAGGCCATCGCTCTCGTCATTCCAAAACTTTTTCCCTTGGGCGGCAAAAAATAGATGAATGGCGAAGAAACAGAAAAGAAAAAGGGCGAGCAGGATATCGAGAGCTTTTTTCAGCATTTTTTTCCTTTTATTTCATTCGTTTGTGAGCGCAAGGGTTTTCGGCTGGCCATGGCTCGTAGTGTTCTTGGTAGGAAGCAGCAAGTGGGCCATAGATAAACTCCGGCATCGGTGGCGGGATGTCGCTGCGGATAGCGAAATAGGGATTGTCGGGCACGAAGACGAAATCCTCATCGAAGAATCCGAGAATGCCTGGGCGCCCCGTATAACCTACCACGGTGCCCTTGGGGATTTGGCTTAAGCAGGCCTGCGCATGAGGAAGATTGCTCAAGCCCGTGGAGCGGCCTGGATCGCGCAGGAGCTTGATGTATTCCGATTGGATCGAAAGAATTCCGGGAATGCAGAGCAGGCCGAGAAATCCCGCCAGGCGAGGGGCGCCGAGGCCAAGCAGGGCCCGCATCAATAGCGCCTGCACCACCAGCAGAGGCACCACGTAGAAGCGCATCTGCTGGGCAGTGACGAACCAGGCTAGGGTGGAAAGCAGGAGGAAGACCAGCAAAAATTGTAGGGATTTTTTTTCCGGCCCATCGGCGGAGAACCTGCGGCCGCGCAGCAGTAGCCACAGAGTGCAGGCGCTTGTGAGGCCGATTTGCAATAGAAATGGTTTGCCCACCACATAGTCATAAAAGTTGCGCTGGAAAGAATTGGTGATCACCAGATCATAGGGCAGGAGGAGAAAATCCAGAAACGAATTGCCCCGGCCGAACTGGCCATAGTGCATCACCGACTGGTCGGCGGCGGTGGCCGGCCCAAGCACGCGGATGAAGAGAGGGAAGAAGGGATTGCCACCGTTCACGAAATAGTTGCGCACTAGGGTGGGCAGGGCACCAGCTAAACCGCCAAGAGCCGCGGCGAGAAAAAAACGTGGCTGGGAGAAGTGCACGAGCAGCAGAGCCGCGCCCATAGCGGCGAGGCCGGGCCAGGCAGAGTATTTGGCGGCGGCCGTGAGCGCCGCAAACAAAAAAATCCCTTTATAAGATTTGCGCTCCAACGAGGCGAGCACGCCGATAATACCGCAGGCTCCTACCATATCCGTCATGAGGGAGGCGCCCTGGAGCGCAAGCGGCCGCAAGCTCAACGCCCAGCAAGCGCCCACCCAGAAGATCCATTTCTTTTCTCCATGCCTTTGCAGCCAATGAGCGAGGAAGGAGCCAAAGAGGAGGGCGGTTCCGAGATAGGCGGCCATGGGAACGAGGCGTGCCAGCGCGGGCGTGATCGCGTGCAGGGGCGCCATGAGTAGCTCGGCGAGGACCGGATAATCGTCGATAAAGGTCCATGGCCAGTGGGGCAAGCTTCCATGGCGCACAATCCAGCGGATGAAAGGGATGCGGTAGTCGGCGGAATCCCCTTCCCAGTTGGAGCCAAGGGGGAGGAGAAAAGCCACTGGCAGGGCGGCCACCACGAAAACAAAAGCCAGTTGGAAGCAAGCCGGGCTTAAAAGCCAAGACGAGAAAAATTGATAAACAGTATTTATTTTTTTTCTCATAATCCCTCAACCTCTACTAGTTGGAAGGAATTTCCGCGCTTTCCTCCTAACAAAAGCATGCGGCGGGTGCCGGCGGCGGGAATCTCCGAGTGCACAATCGGGCACCAGCCTTCCTGCACGATCCAATAGGTCTTTTTCCCTTTTGCCAAAGCAGGAGCTGTGGCCGGCGCATCGCGGTTCACGTAAATAACTTCTAGGCGAGTGAGACCGCCGAAACGCCGAAGGTAGTTCTTGAGGTGGCTGTGTCCCTCGGCGCAGGAGTTGAACACTTCCTGTACGGAAGCCGGCCACTTGCCTTCGCGTGAGTTCTCCACGATATGCCTAAGGTCCATAAGCGGAGCCCAGTGAGCATAGGCTTGCTGGGCCGTGACCACCACGGCGAGCGCGGCCACGCCTTGCACCAGCAGGCGGCTGGTGCGGCCTTCCCTCTGGATGCGGAATGCCCAGAAGCCCAAGGTGAGGGCCGCAAAGGGGGCAATGGAGGTGTTCAGGTAGCCGCCCAGGCGCCAGGGCAGCATCATAAATAAAAATAATTGTAATCCGAAGGTGGGAGCGGTGGCGAGAAAGGCGTCTCTCCACAATAGCCGCCCCTTTAAGGCTAAGCGCAGGATCCAGAGTTGATGGGCGAGTGTGAGTGCCAAAAAAAGGCGGAAGCTAAGTGAAAGGCGGAGATTTTCGCGAATGGTGCCGAGGGCATAGACACGGGTATAGTTGCCGCCGGAGGCCACCCACTTGAGGAAAATCGCTCCAGTGGCAAAAAGCAGGACCACGACCAAGGCTTTGCGCCAGGGGAACTGATGCTCTCGGCTCCATAGAGCGGCGAGCATCAGTGGGGCAAAAGCCAGGAATTGGCCCTTAGTGCAAAAGCCGATTGCCACGAGCAGCAGAGAAATAAGAAAAAAAATGGGCAAGGAGGCGCGTTGCGCATGCTCCGAGGCGAACCAGGCGAAGACGAAGGCTGCCACGGTCACAACCACTTTTTCCTGGAGCGAGGGAAAGAGAAAATAATTATGCGTCCAGGGAAGGGCTAGGCATACCAAGAGGAGGAAGGCTATCTTCGCGCCAATATGCCAATCTTCTTGGCGGCCGCGGGGATCACTCCAGACGGCGCCCATTTTGGAGCGCAGCACGAAGAAAAAAAGTAAGGCCAGCGCGCCAAGAACCCAAAGCAGATTGATGAGGAGAAGAGGCACGGCACTTTCTTGGGAAAAGCCATACAAAGCCCAGACGTAGGGTCCAAAGTAGGGCCGCACCATGCCCCACTGCAGGTCTCCCCGGAACAGGCGCCAGGATTCCTGCCAGAGATTCCCCTCGCGCAAGCGGAGAGCATGGTCGAGAAGATTCCCGTCGTCCATCAGGCCCCAAAAAGGACGAAGCAAGAGGAGGCCAAAAACCAGGATGCCTAAGCATAATAAAAACGCAGCGATAGGGAACCGGCTCGGCATCAATCCTCACTTTTGTAATGGTCTTATCTTGATACAATGATTGCCCTTAGGGGGAAAATGAAATTTCCCTCTCATGACGCTTAGAGTCTATGGCGACCTTGGCCTACTATGCCCCTATGAAAACATACTTAGTGACCGGTGCGGCTGGTTTCATTGGCTACCACGTGGCGGAACGACTTCTAGAGCGGGGCGATGCGGTGGTGGGCCTCGACAATATGAATGCCTACTACGACGTGAAATTAAAAGAGGCGCGACTAGCGCGGCTGCTCTCGCATCCAAATTTTCGTTTTCATAAACTCGAGCTCGCTGACCGCGCGGCCATCGAGCACCTTTTTCGCGACCAAGACTTCGATGTGGTGATTCACTTAGGGGCGCAGGCCGGCGTGCGCTACTCGCTGCAGAATCCGCAAGCCTACGTGGATTCCAATATCACTGGTTTTACCAACATCCTTGAAGGTTGCCGGCAACGCAAAATCCAACATTTAGTATTTGCCTCCACTTCTTCCGTTTATGGGGCCAATACCCACCTGCCTTTTTCCGAGCATGAGGATGTGAGCCATCCAATTTCCTTCTATGCGGCCACGAAAAAGGCCAATGAACTCATGGCCCATACCTATGCGCACCTCTTTCAACTTCCCTGCACAGGCTTGCGTTTCTTCACCGTTTACGGACCCTGGGGCCGGCCCGATATGGCCCTCTTTCTCTTCACAAAGGCAATCCTCGATGGTAAGCCCATCGACGTGTTCAACCACGGTAAAATGAAGCGCGATTTCACCTATATCGACGATATCGTGGAGGGCGTGGTGCGCGTGGCCGACCGACCGGCGAAGGCCGAGGCAAAATGGGATTCCGAAAAGCCCGACCCCGCCACGAGCAATGCCCCTTATCGCATCTACAATATCGGCAACAATGATCCGGTGGACCTCCTCACTTTCATCGAGGCGATCGAAGACAATCTGGGAAAAAAGGCCAAGCGCAATTCGCTGCCCTTGCAAGCGGGGGACGTGCCGGCCACCTATGCCGATGTGAGCGATCTTGCGCGTGACGTGGGCTTCAAACCATCCACCCCGGTGGCCACAGGCGTGAAGCGTTTTGTGACCTGGTACCGAGCCTATTACCAGGTTTGAGATGAGGATCGCTAAGAGCTTATTTTTTGTTCTTAGCTTGTTCCCCGCCGGTGCTTGGTCGGCGGTTTCCTACTCCGACACTCTGGACGCCTATCGAAAAAATGTCACAAATTTGGTTGAGACGGAGAGCCAATCCGTTTTGGCAACCGCCGATCAATTGTCGCCCGCGGAAAAGGCTGAGGTTGCGGCGGCTTTACGGTCTTTCCTGGATGCCGCCGAGAGGCGCCTCGACTATTTTGTGGCGGCTTATGAAGACGTCTACCTCCATGCCAATCCGGATAGTCCTTACCGGGCCTCGATCGGCACCGAAGAGGCCTGGGTGATCCGTGGGCTGGATGGTGGCCTAGAGAAAATTCATGCGCTCTTGCAGGCGATTCGTGCGCGCCAGCGTCCGCTAGAGTTTCAGCCAAATTTAACGGCCTTGCTAAGCTTGTCTGCGCGTTTGGCGGTGCCCGGAACTACCATTAGCGATTCAGCGGGAAAAAGCTTGGACCTAGTTTTTCCTAGCTGGCGCGCAAAACTTTTTGTGATCCTCACTTACCTACGCGAAGCTTTTGTAAAGGGCCATTCGCTTTTTTCCACTTTGAGCCAGGTTCGCCAAGAGCATTTTCTGCGCCCCGCTGCAGAGGTGGTGATGGAAGGTTGGAACCCCGCTCTGGCCGATACGAGCAAGGCGGTGTACATCCTTGTTTTCAACCATGACTATGGGGTGTTCGACGTGGCGAACATCCAAAGGGTGGCGGCACGGATGGGAGTGCCTGAGCCAGGTTTGCTCACGGTGATGCAATCCTGGCCGCACTACTTTCTTCGCCCGCGCACCGAGGAGAACATTGTTTTCATATCCGATGAAAAGCCGGTGGATCGGCTGCGCGACTTTGCCTTGCGCCATGCCGGGCAAGGAGCCGTAGTGGCCATTGCGCCCGAAGGCCACCTGCCGCATTTTTATGCGCAGTTCCCCATGGCGACCAAGCCCGGGGCCTTCGTGCTGGCGCGAAAAATTGCCGTGGCCCTTGGGGAGCAAATGCCCGTGCACCTAGTGCCCGTATTCGCCAATGCTCTTGAGCATCTCACCTCTCCCTTGCCGGTCCCGATGCGTGTGCATGTGGACGAGCCGATCGCGGTGCCCACCGATCCACTCACGGCGCGAGATGCGTGGGTGGGAGAGATGCGCCTCCACTTAGAAAATCGAGCCAATGCAAATCGCGGTATGTATTTGGTCGACCTAAGCGCGGACGAGCGCATCCCAGGAATGGCCTTGCCGGCTGCGCGGCCGGTGAGCAAGCCGCTTCTGGAGCTCCAAGCTCTTAGTCCCTTCGCGCCGAACTGCCGCGAGTTTTTAGAATAGAAAGCGCGATTTTGCGCACGAGATTATCTGGTAGAAAACTCCTGAATATGGGAGGCTGAAACCCTGCAAAAAATGGGAAGCATGACGAATGTCACAATCACAATCACAAACAGACAGAGAAGAAATTTTTAGCGCCGCCACCAAATACTTTGCCCGGAATCATGGGCCAAAAGCTTTCGTGCCCGGAGAGTCCTATATCCCGCCAAGTGGCAAGGTGCTAGAGGCGGATGATTTAGTGGCGCTTATGGATGCTTCCTTGGATCTCTGGCTCACCGCCGGGCGTTTCGCCAAGGAATTCGAGGCGGAGATTCCCAAGTGGATGAATCGCCGGACCTCGGCGCTTTTGGTGAATAGTGGTTCCTCCGCCAATTTGGTGGCGGTCTCCGCGCTTTCCGCGCCGATGATGGAAAAAGTCGGCAAGCCGCGGCTCAAGCCGGGAGACGAAGTGATCACGGTGGCCGCCGGTTTTCCCACCACGGTGAACCCGATTGTGCAAACTGGATTGAAGCCTGTCTTTGTGGATGTGGATTTCGCCACCATGGATGCCACGCTCGAGCGCATCCAAGAGGCCTTTGTTCCCGGAAAAACCAAAGCGGTGGTGATTGCCCACACGCTCGGCAATCCTTACCGCGCCGATCTCGTGGCCGAGTGGTGCGCCAAAGAGGGCCTCTACTTAGTGGAAGATTGCTGCGATGCTCTAGGTGCGCAGATCCAGAATGGGCAAGGTGGGGAAGCGCCCGCCGGTTCCTTCGGAGAGCTCGCCACCCTCAGCTTCTACCCAGCTCATCACATCACCATGGGAGAGGGAGGAGCGGTGATCGCAAAAGACGGGCGCATCCGCAAAGTGGCGGAGAGCATGCGCGATTGGGGCCGCGACTGCTGGTGTGAACCGGGCAAAGACAATACTTGCGGCAAGCGTTTTGGTTGGCAGCTCGGCGGCTTGCCCGATGGCTACGACCATAAATATACGTATTCGAATGTGGGCTACAATTTGAAAGCGACGGATATGCAAGCCGCGATTGGCCTCTCCCAGCTGAAAAAAGCGGGGCGCTTCATTGAGGCGCGTCGCCAGAATTGGAAAGCTTTGTATGAGGGAGTGAAAAGCTCTCCGCGCCTGCGGGAGCGCCTGGTGCCTGTGGAGCCGACTCCCGGAACAAATCCCTCTTGGTTCGGGTTTCCCATGCACTGTGCGCCGGGCATTGATCGCGAGAAACTAGTGGCAAGCTTAGAGGAAGCAAGAGTAGGAACCCGTCTGCTTTTTGCGGGAAACCTTGTGCGCCAGCCGGCCTACCAGGGTGTTGATTACCGAGTGGTGGGTGAACTCAAGAATACGGATGAAATCATGAAGCGGAGTTTCTGGGTGGGGGTTCACCCCGGGATTGATGCTGCGCGAGTGGAGTATATGCTCGAAGCGATGGAGCGCTGCTTAGGGAAGCTGTGAAAGTGGCGCAGCTGCGGATCGCGGTTGCGGAGAGCCGTTGCCGTTAGCGGTTCGCGGTTTCGCGGCACGCGGTTGGCCGCTAGCGGTTGCGGATGCGGCTGGCAGAGAGCGGCGCGGTTGAACCCTGCCCGGGCAGGGTTCGCAATAAATACTATTTATGCTGCTTCCGTGCTTTCCACACCCTGCGTCGCGCGGAATTCTTCCGCGTGCAGGCCATGCTTCTTCAGCAGGCGGCAAAGGTTCGGACGGCTCACCTTCATGAAGCGCGAGAGAGCCGAAACATTCCCGTGAAAATGCGCCAGCTGTTGTTGGAGGTATTCCTTCTCCATGCTCTGCATATATTGCTTCTTCCAAGCATGGTAGGGCAGACCGGCTGTGGTGGTGGGAGCGGCGGCGATCGGGGAGACGGGTTCGGATCCTGCGCTGGCGAGGCTCAGCGGAGCTGCCTTGCGAATCGGAGTGGCGTGCGCCACCCCAAGGGCATTGGCCACGGCTTCGGCCGTCACGATCGGGCCCTGGCTCAGGAGCGCGGCCCTTTGGATCACGGATTTCAGCTCGCGCAGGTTCCCTGGCCAGTCATGGCTGGAAAGAAGAGGGAAGCAGTCGGAGAGGAATTCCCGCGGAGCCTTGGAAATGCCCTTCGTCACTTGGGCCAAAAGAGTTTTGGCAAAAAATGGCAGGTCTTCCAGGCGATCGCGGAGGGAAGGCAGGTGCAGCTGCATAGTGTTCAGGCGATAGAACAAATCCTCGCGGAATGTTTTATCGGCCACGGCCTTTTGCAGATTTTTATTGGTGGCGGCGATCACGCGCACATCCACCTTGATTTCTTCTGTGCCACCCACGCGGCGGAATGTTTTTTCCTGAAGCGCGCGCAAGAGCTTGGTTTGCATGCCGAGCGGGAGCTCTCCAATCTCATCGAGAAAGAGAGTGCCGCCATCGGCTAGCTCGAATACGCCCATTTTCCTGGCGTTGGCGCCGGTAAAGGCTCCTTTTTCATGACCAAAGAGCTCGCTCTCGATCAGGGTTTCCGGCAGGGCACCACAATTCACCGGCACCCAAGGACCCTTCGCTCGACTGCTCAGCTCGTGAATGAGCCTTGCAGCGACCTCTTTCCCTGATCCCGAGGCGCCGGTGATTAAAATTCCTACTTCATGGCCGAGCGGAGAGCGCGTCAGCTGGCCGATAGTGTCCTTGACGGGACGGATAGTGGCCGCAGTGCCTAGCATATCCAGGTTATATTCTGTACGCGCACCCTCGTGCTGGATCCGGCGAACCAATTCGGTGCGGGCTTCCAAGCGGTGCTTTAATTTTTCGTTCGCCACGGCGAGATCGGCCGTGAGCTGGCGGTTTTGTTTTTCCATGGCTCCGCTTTTCACAGCGGCTTCCATGCGGTGCAGGAAATCGTCCATCTCAAAAGGCTTTTCTAAATAGTCAAAGGCGCCCATACGCAGAGACTCGATGGCGGCGCTCTTTTCTCCGTGGCCGGTGATGAAGAGAATCGGAGGCAAGTCTTGGTGTTTCGCCTTGAGCTGCTCCCACATTTGGAAGCCCGTCATGCGCGGCATTTTGATGTCGCTGATGATCACGTCGGGCTGGAAGGTGGGAACGATATCGCAGGCCCGATAGCCGTCTTCCACGCAGACCACTTCGTGGCCTTTGCGCTGAATGGCGGCGGTCAAGAGCTTGCGGATGGTTTCTTCATCGTCAACAACAAGTATTTTGGCCATGGTTTTATCCTTCTTTCTGCGGATCGTGAGCGTTAAGTGTTCGGTAATCTACGGGTAGGGTTAAGAGGAAAGAGGTGCCCTTTCCGGGCGCGCTTTCCACCAGCATGCTGCCGTTAATCTTGGAGAGAATTCCGTAGGAGACGGAAAGTCCAAGGCCCGTTCCTTTTCCTACTTCCTTGGTGGTGAAGAAGGGGTCGAAGAGGCGATTTTTGGTTTCGGAATTCATTCCGCAGCCATCGTCGCGAAAGGCTACTTCGAGGAAGCGTTTGGGGTCGCTGGTTTTGCGGCGCAGGTCAATCGTGATGCGCCCGGAGCCACGCTCGCCAGCTTCGATCGCATCGCGGGCGTTGGTGAAAAGATTGATGAAGACCTGCTCGAGCTGGAAGGGATTGCAATAAATCGTGGGCAGGTTGGCCTCGGCATTCACCTGCACCTCAATGCCGCGGCTGCGGAACTGCTGGTCGAGGAGCTTGCGTGATTCCGTGATCACCGACGGCACGCCCACATCCTGGAAATCCTCCACGCTCTTGCGCGTGAACTCCCTGAGCTGCTGGATGATTTTTTTCATCCGTACGGAGTTTTTCACGATCTCGCCTGAGAAATCGAGGGCCGTGGGATCCTGGAATTTTTCTTTGAGCAGTCTTTCTAATTCCTGGGCAAAGCCCATGATGCCGGCGAGTGGCTGGTTCAGTTCATGCGCCACTCCGGCGGCGAGCTCGCCGAGGGCCGCGAGTTTTCCGGCTTGCACGAGGGCTTCCTGGGCAGATTTTAGTTCTAGGTGCGCGCGTTCGAGCTCTTCGTAGGCGCTTTTTAGCTCCCAGTGCTTGGCCAGCAGGTCGCGCTCCATTGATTTTTTGGCGCCCATATCGTGCAGGATGCAGAAGGCAAGATTTTGTCCGCCGGTTTTTTCGGCCGTGAGTGTTTTTACGGAAAGGGTGGCGAAGGCGAGGTAGCCATCCTTGCGGAGGAGGGCCATGTCTTCGTAGAAGCCGCTATGGTTGAGCATCTCCTCGGAGAAAAGCGCGGAGCGCACCTTCTGCGTGAGCGGAGCTTTTGCGTCCGGGAAGAGGGCTTTGACTTGCCCCAGATCCTGCCGCACAAAGCCGGTGAGCTCCTGCAGGCGCTGGTTGGCGGAAAGAATTTTTCCGGAATCCTGGTCCACCAAGAGGATGGCGTCATTGGCCTCGGAGAAAAGCAGTTCGTAGAGATCCACCTTTGGGGGTTGGGCCACGACTTTGAGTTTCTTGGCGGCGCTCATGCGGCATTCCTCAAGAAAGCAGAAGCATTGTCGATGTCTTTTTTCACGCGCTCGGCAATGGCGGGAAGGTCGGCCTCGGTGAGGCCCAGGGGCTGGAGCAAATCATCGTTGATGAGGCCGCCGGAGGCATTGCCGGAATAACCGATATTTTCTTTGACCACGAGCTGGTTGGCGAGGGAAACGATCTGTATCGAGGGCTTGATCGATTCCAGGATGGTTTCCATCGGGCGCACGTCCACATGGTGGTAGCGGATGCTCATGCGGATCACCATCGGCAGCCGCCATTTGTCGGCAATGTATTCCCCGAGATAACCGTGAGGCGGAATCTCCAGGCGGCGCTCGGCCTCGAAGAAGGAGATTTTTTCCTTCTCCGTGAGCTGCACCACGCGCAGAAATTCTTCGGGAGCGATCTTGAAGAGCACGATCTTTCCAATATCGTGCAACAGGCCGCAGGTGAAACACTCCTCCGGTTTGGCATACCCAATTTTGCGCGCAATGATCTCGCTGGCCACGGCCGTGCCGAGGGCGTGCTTCCAGAATTCCTGGAGCGAGAAACGAGTATTTTTGTTTTGCGAGAAAACGGAGATCACTGAGATCGAAAGCACGAGCTGGGCGAGGGTGTTGAACCCGAGGTAGGCGAGGGCGCGTTTTACGTCCGTCACCTCGCCGGGAATCCCGTAGTAGGGGGAATTGATGAGCTTCAGCACCTTGGCGGTGAGCACTTGGTCCTTCTTTAGAACATCGGCGATATCGGCCGAGCTGGAATTGGGGTCGTTGATCAGCTCGGTCACTCGCGTGGCCACTACCGGGAGGGTAGGGATATCGTTGAGTTTCTCGAGGATCGGCTTCCAGCGTTCTACGCGGCTGCTGTCTTGGTCTTGTGGGCTCATGACATAGATGTATCGGCGCGGATACGGGGAAAATTGAATGCAAAGAAAAGCCAGGGATTTCGAAGGGTTGGTGGCGGCTTAGTACGGATCAATGATCGTCATCTCGAGGGTATTAGGGTCGACGAGGATGTTGCCATGATGCAGAAGAAAGTCGATGGTGAATTTTCCCCTACGATCTTTCACCATAATCGGGCTCCCAAAAGAAGAAAAGACTGCTCCCTGAGTCGCAAGATCCGCTCTTAGATTTTGCAACAACAGGTCAAAGCGTCGAATAAGCTCAAGGTGTAGGGAGGTCGGTGTGTCGCGCGAATCTAAAAGGCTTGCGAGGGTACGGCCAGGTACGAAGTTGAGGCGGGTTTGATTGCCTGGCAGCTCCGTAGCCTGCGCTAGGTGGAAGCGGACCCGCGGTAAGCGAGGACTTTTATTTAGCACCTTGGCAAGATAGGAAAATCGTGCAAGATCCATTTCCTTGGCTTCGTAGTCTTCGTAGACCTTCACCACAAAGCTTTGCCCGTTGCTTTCTTCAATGCGGTAAACGGCGCCAAACTCTCCTTTGCCAAGTTTGAATATTTTGGCGTTGGGAGGAACGGAAAGATCGAGCCCGTAGGGATAAATGGGTTCGCCAAGCTCGGGGGTAAAATAGGGAGGCTTAAGCGAGGCAAAGGGAATTTCCTGAGGAACGAGCGCATCCCAGCCGCGGCAGTTGCCGTAGGGCCCATTTTCCCAGGCTTTGTTGCCGGGGAGCAGCGCCAGGGCGAGAACAAGAAAAAGTGTTTGCCGATAAGATCTCACTCTACTCTGTCGGTTAGGAGGAAAAATTTCCTTATGCCGTAGATTTCAGGTTATTCTCCGCCCGAGGAGGGGGAAGGCAGGATGAAAAAAATCCGAATTTTTCGTTCCATTTCGTTTCTTCTCTCCTTAGGCCTGCATCTTCTGGTGCTGAGTTTCTTTTTTTTCCAAATCCCCAAGCCTGTTCCTGGGCCGGTGCCTACTGCCATTATGGTGGATTTATCGTCAGGTGTTGGGCGTGGAGCGGGAATAAGTTCAAGAGGGAAAACTAAGCTCACGAGATCGAAGGTAAGGGATTTTTCCTTGCTTGCCCCCAAACAGAACATAGGGAGTTCCGACTCGCCCAATGCCTTTCTATCCGAGGAATCAGGTCCTTTCCCCGGCAGCCAATCTTTTTTCGGCAAACAGGCGGCACCCGAAAAGACAGGGGCCTTTGTTTGGATTTTTCAGCGAGTGCAGCGAAATTTAGGGTATCCAGCTGAATTCATCCAAAATGGAATCACCGGAACGGCGCAGGCCCGCTTCCGTTTTGATCGTCAGGGAAGGGTGGTGGGTCTGGGAGTGACCTCAGATTCTCCTTATTTGAAAGTGTATTCCTACCGTCTGTTAGAACAGCTATTTCAGAAACCAATTCCGGAAAACCTACGAAAATGGGAGAAGGAGCTTGAGGTGCTTTGCTCCTTCCGTTTCGCCTTTGCGGAAAGCCAGGTCGCGTTGAGCCTGGCGATGCCCGATTCGATTGTCGGGAATCAGTTGCACTTTTCTCGTACGAAAATAAAATCTGCTGCGGAATGGAAGATGGGTCCCCTCGCTGGACTTTTCCCGGTGCCGGCCGTTGGCGTGGATGTGCTTTGGTTTGTGCGCAAAACAGAAGAAATAGTAGATCCCAAAATAGAAGTGGATGAGCTTGCGGCCTACCGGCGGGATCCAATCTTTTATAATTAAAAAACATTTAATCACGCCATGCGGCAGGAAAGATTTACCCGACCTCGGTCTGTCTTAAGGTAACCGCGTTATTTTTACCCATTGACGGCCACAATCATTTGCGGCTATGTACTCGCATTGTTTCAGTATCTGGAGGGATATGATGAAAAAGAATCTGGTGGCACTCTTTGTCTTTCTCTTTTCCACCCAAGCCTTTGCGCTAAGCCAAGCGGATTTGCATGCTTGCATTGCGCAAGATCCTGAAACCCATGCTTGGATCGGTCTCTACCAGATCGAGCTCACCCAAGGGAATTTCACGGAAGCCCAAGCGGTGGTGATGGTTGGGGAGATTCTTGCCGAGGACATTCGCGACTGCGCCCAGGCTACTGCCGTGATCCAGGCCACGCTCGAGGCTCAGATCCCTCGCTGAATATTCATGCGGCCGATCGCTCGTTGGGCCAGCTTCTCGCCGGCCTCTTGCTCTTCCCAAATCACCTCGTCCGCTCCGAGCTCTAGAAGTTTATCGCGGTCGCTCATGAAGCGAGCGCGCATCACGATGGGCAAAGCGGGGTGCAGCTTTTTCACCTTCTTCACCAGCGCCTGCATGGCCAGCGGATCGGGGATGGTCACAATCAAGAGCGAAGCTTTCTCGAGCCCTGCGGCTTCTAGCACGATGGTGGAGGCGGAATCCCCATAGACAGCGAATTGGCGGGCGGCTTTGAGTGACTGGATCATGCGGTAGTTTAAATCCACCACCACCACCTGGAGCGCCACGCTCTGCAGCTTCTTCACCACGATCGAGCCCGTGGGGCCATACCCACAGACAATCACGTGCCCCTCCAGCTGCGCTTCGTCTCCGGGATTGTGTTTCTTGGTTCCGGCCCGCCGCACCTGGCGGGCAATCCAGTCCATGCGGTTCATGAAACCGAAGAGGCGGCGCACGCGGGGATAGAGTTTCAGCACATAGGGGGTAGCGATGATCGAGAGAATGGAAATGCCGAGCAAGCGCTGGTAGGAATTTTCCGAGATGAGGGCATGTTTCTTGGCCGACAGTAAAATCAGGAAGCCAAACTCTCCGATCTGCGAAAGCGCCAAGGCGACAAAAACCGAGATCTTCGAGGGGTAGCGAAAGAAAAAGCTGGTGACGAGGATGATCAGGAATTTTGTCACCATGATCAGGGCCAAGCCCACGGTGAAGAGCGGCCACTTCTCGATAAAATAAAAAAAGTTTAGCAGCATGCCCACGCTCACGAAGAAGACCGCGCTAAACGAATCTTTTAGCG
Source organism: Bdellovibrionales bacterium (assembly GCA_021730855.1). GTDB lineage: Bacteria > Bdellovibrionota > UBA1018 > CAIPTA01 > CAIPTA01 > JAKFYM01. The sequence goes on along the minus strand of JAKFYM010000422.1, from coordinate 3,386 downwards.
GCAGCACTTCGCTGGCGGCTTGGTTGCCAAAATCGCTTTCGCTCACGATCAGGCCGGCTAGGAACGCGCCGAGCGCGAGGCTGAGCCCCACTGTCTGGGTGGCTGCGGCGATTCCGAGCGTGATGCACAGGATGGCCAGCGAGAAGAGCTCTTTGCTATGCAGATTGGCCACGTAACGAAGCAAACGAGGCACCAGGAAGCGCGCCAGCACATAGATGCCGAGGAGGAAAAGGCCCAGGCGCCCCAGGGTGAGGGACACTCCCACAAATCCCGGGCCCTCTCCAGGCTGGGAGGCGAGGGTGGGGAGCAAGACCAAGATGGGAATCGAGATCACGTCTTGGAAGAGCAGCATTCCGGTGGTCACATTTCCGTGAGTGGAGCCCACCTCCCCTCGCTCCGCCAAAAGCCGCAGCACCACCACGGTGGAGGACAGGCCCGTCACCAGGCCCCAGATGGTGGCCTCGGCATGGGTCCAGTGAAAGAGCGGTTGCAGGGCAAAACACAGGAGGGTGGTGGTGATCAGGATGAGCGAGCCGCCCAGGATCGAGATATTCTTTACCCGAAGCAGCTGGGAGATCGAAAGCTCCACGCCGATGGTGAACATCAGGAGGCCGATGCCGATCTCGGCCAAGAGCTCCACGTTCTCGTAGGGCACGAGCTTCAGGCCGTAGGGGCCAATCAGCATCCCGCCGAGCAGGTAGCCAATGAGGTTGGGTTGCCGGAGGCGCACGAGGATGGTGGCGCTCACCAGGGCGGCGACAAAAACATAGAGGATCGAGAGTAGGGGCGAACCCGAATGCATGAATAAGCCTCGCCCCGTCGGGCGCAGAGCTTATTTTCCGCGGTTGCCGAAGAGGGCCGTTACCTTTGAACTGATTTTCTTAATGATAGCAGGCGCCGCTTTTTTCTTGCCAGAGATTTTCGGGCCTTGGAAGCGGCGATCATAGTTGGCCATCACCACACGGAACTGGTCTTCCGACAAATTTTTGGGCTTGCCCGATTTCATGCAATAAATGACGGGACTGCCCGTAAGGGGCGACGGCAGATTGGCGGGGGCCACACCAGCAGCAGCAAAGTCTTCACGTGGGGGGCGGCGATCACGACCACGTCCACCGCGGTGCCTTTCGCCTCCTCTTTCGGGGCGATCGCCGCGCTCATGACGTTCACCTGTTTCTCGGCGAGGGCCACGCTCCGGACGGTCTCCGGCATGGGCAGTGCGCTCTGGTCTTCCGGCAGGAGCCACGCGCTCGGTATTTTCCCGACGCGGTTCGGAACGAGGGGCTACGGGAGCGCTCACTGGCGCAGCAACGGCATCCATTGCCGCGATAGCCGGGGCTTCTTCACGGGGAGCGCGAGGGGCACGCGGAGCCCGGTCTTCGCGAGGAGCTCGGGGACCACGGGCATCTCTCGTGCGGCCACGGCCGCCATCACGGGGACCACGCCCTTCCCGGGGACGCGAGCCAGGGGCTTCGCCGCCCTCGTCTTCGCGGATCGAGTCACGTCGCGGGAAATTCACTTCTTTGGGCATTTCTTCTTCTCCGAGCCATTGCACTGGGATCTTGTTTCCTAAAAATTCTTCCACGCGCATCTGGTTGTACGCGTCTTCCGAGCTGCAAATCGCCACGGCGATCCCATCTTTGCCGGCACGGGCCGTACGGCCGATCCGGTGCACATAGGTGGCCGCTTCTTCGGGGAGGTGGTAGTTCACCACGAGGGAAATATCGTCCACATCCAAGCCGCGCGACGCCACATCGGTGGCCACGAGGGCGCGGAATTTTCCACCCTTGAATCCGGCAATGATCTTATTGCGGCGCTCTTGGCGCAGGAGGCTGGATAAGCCTTCGGCGGGAATGCCATTCTGGGTGAGGAAGGCGGCTACCCAAGGCACCCGCTCTTTGTAGTTCACGAACACAATGATCGTGCCCTTTTCTGGCGAGTGTTTGCGGCAGACGGCGAGCAGAGAGGCGGCCTTTTCCTGGTCGCCCACATGGTAGAGGACCTGCTGGATATTGTCGGCCGTCATTTGGTCGCGGGAAACGTTCACTTCCTGCGGATGCGAGCCATATTCATAAATCAAATTTAGGACGGAAAAATTCATCGTGGCGCTGAAGAGCAAGATCTGGCGCTGCGGATTCACCTTCGAGAGGAGATACTGCATGTCACGGATGAAGCCCATGTCGAACATACGGTCGGCTTCGTCGAATACTAGGATATCCACTTTGGCGAGGTCGAAGGCGCGCTCTTTGTACAAATCAATGATCCGGCCGGGAGTGCCCGTGAGCAGGCGCGCTCCATTGCGTAAGCAGCGAATCTGGTCTTCGGAGCTCATGCCGCCCACCACACTCACGGTGCCAAAGCCGAGGCCTTTTCCTAGGCGATCGGCCTCTTCCTGGATCTGCTGCGCGAGCTCGCGCGTGGGCGAGAGGCAGAGCGCGAGACGATCGGGTGGGAGTTGGGTGAGGCGATGCAAGGTGGGGATCAGAAACGCTGCGGTCTTGCCGGTGCCGGTGCGGGAGAGGCCCGAGACATCTTTCCCTTCCAAGGCGAGGGGCAAGATCTCCGACTGGATTTGCGTGGGTTCGGTGAATCCAGTTTCAGTGATATTGGCGAGCAGGGTTTCGTGGAGCGGAAAATTTTGGAATGACATATTGGCTTTCTGCCACCTTATTGCAAGGCGGCGTGGAACTCAAGGTTTCTCCTTGCAATGTAAGACGAATCGGGATTTTCTGTCTGAGAAAAAACGCCGAGAGGCGCAAATGGAGAAGCAAAGATGGAAGCCTTGCCAGAAGCAAAAATCGCCCAAATGCTGCGCGAGCTGCCGGATTGGAAGCGAGACGGCCAGGAGATTTTCCGGCAATTCACCCTGCCCTCTTTTGCCGAAGCGATTCGTTTTGTGAATCAGGTGGCCACTCATGCCGACAAAGTGGACCATCATCCCGACATTCTGGTGCAGTACCAAAAAGTCACGCTTCGCCTCTCCACGCATGATGCCGGGGGCCTAACGGAGAAGGATTTTGCTTTCGCCACGGCGGCGAATCGTCTACCGCCTGCATGACGAACGCACAACCCACCTGGCGGGAGAGCGGCAAACTAGTCCTCTTCCTCCTTACTTTCATCAACCTTTTCAATTATTTGGATCGATATATTCTGGCGGCGCTGGCCCCCACGATCAAAGTGGACCTTGGCCTTTCCGATACGGAGGTGGGCCTCCTCACCACGGCCTTCATGATTTCCTATTTCCTCGTCTCTCCTCTCTTCGGTTGGTTAGGAGACCAAAAACCTCGGTACAAGGTGATGGCCGCGGGCGTGGCGCTGTGGAGCCTGGCCACGGCCTTTTCCGGCATCGCCCGGGGCTTCGCTGGGCTCGTGGGGGCGCGTCTCTGTGT
>JAKFYM010000260.1 GCA_021730855.1 Bdellovibrionales bacterium | reverse complement strand
CGAGCGAGTGGCCAATCCCGCGCGTCCCAACCCCCAATTTTTGCCAAAAAAAAGGAGCCCACTTGGGCTCCTTCTCTCCACGCCTTCTCAAAACGCCTAGATATTCCCACGCCTTGAGACTTCCACCATCTTGAGGTGGATCACGCGGAAGAGCGTCGAGGCGTCTTCGCTATGCACATCGGCGGCGCTCTCTTCGCTAGCCAGGGTGCGTTCGCCCTCGCTCTTAAAGATATCATTCCCCCGACCAAGATCGGCCCCGGCAAGCTCGGCCAGCTCATTGCCTTTGCTCTTGAGGCCCAGGAAAGCCGACTTCGCGCCCCCTCCCCCAGAGTATTCGAAAGACTCACTGCTCTTGGCCAAAGCATCCTTAGGCGCCGTGCTAGATCCCGAGCTATTGCGGCCCGAGCCACCACCGGAGCCGCTGCTCGTGCCTGGCATCGCGCTCACGTCGCCAGAGGTATTGATCCCGCTGCCTAAACCAAATTCACCCACAGCCGAATGCGGATAAGAACCAGCCGAGCTCGAGCCCGTGCCCGCGTAATTTCCGGACTGCCCCAGCGCAGTCTCTCCCAAACTTTCGCCAGCCGTAGCCACTTCCGAAATTCCCACGGTGCTAGCTCCAGGACGAGAACCCAGATTGATCGAAGCCGGGGGGGCATTGATGCCCGAGGAAGAGTCTGGTCCCGTGAGGCCACTATTGGTAGAGGGCTTTTTTTGCATGAGTTGCGCCAAGGGGCCTAGCGCCTGGCCCAGGGCACCCGCAATCTCGCCTAGGCCCTGCATGCCACCGCCGCTAGAAGCCTTCTCTTGGGCCACGCGCGTGGCATCCTGCGCTCCGCTATTGCAAGCCTGGCTGGCTTGTTGGCCAGCGGCCTGGTCATCTGGAGCAATCGAACCACTACAAGCGCTCTGGATCTCACTCGCGCATTGCTGAAACTGCGAAGCCAACTGCGCCGCGTTTTGCGAGCGACCGGCTTGGGTGTTGCTGCCTGCTTGGTAATTGGTATTGGCGTGTTGCTGGCCAGCTCGTTGGGCCTGGGCCATGGAATTAGCGGCCTGAGAAGTGGCCGCCGATCCTTGCGCGGTTAGCGCTCCGTCATTGCCCACAGCGGTGTTTGCGTCTTTTTGGATCTGCGCTTTCCAAGATTCTACTTCTTGTTTGCACTGATTGCAGATTGGTCTCATATGAGGCCCTGGAGTCATCAACGGAGGAGTCGGATCATACGTAGGAGCCACACACTGCACATTCGCCTGCTGCAACTGCTGCACCGAGCGCATCACCACGCTTAGCTCCTCTGCCGAAGCCGAGCTCGGAACCAAAATCATCGCGAGCAATATAGAGAGAGTACGCATAACCTATCCCCCAAAACAGTAAGGAACCTTAGTCTTAATCGACCAAAAAAGTCCGTGGCTTGAATCCCAGGCCCTGCCCCCGTCTCCCGCGAGAGACACCCCGTTCCTTCTGGTATATCCTCCCATGAACCCAAGGAGTGCCCCCATGTTCCTACTCGCCCTTTTCCCCCTCCTGGCTCACGCCAGCGCCGATAAAATCCCCCTATCCGCGATCTTTGCGCAAGCCAGCCATGGGCAGCCTCTGTGTTTCGGCCGCGAATTCTCCTCCAGCGAGCCCAAGCGCTCGCAGATAAAAACCATCCGGGCCAAAGTGGTCTCCGACAAGACCGACCCTGCCCACCCCAACAACTACCTAGAGATCGAGCTGAGCCTGCGCGGGGAAAAGGAGTTCTACAAAATTTATAGAGCCTACCTGCCCTGCAACCTCGCCACTGAGCAATGCACCATGGAATGCGAGGGCGGGAGCGTGAGAGCCTGGGGACAAAAGAACGGAGCCCTGCAGATCAAGAATGAAAGTTTCGTGATCGAGGGCGGCTGCGGCGCAAGCAAAAAGCCCAAATACCTCACACCCGCCCCCGGCGTAGACGACGTCCTGCAACTAACACCTCTCCCCAGAGACTTCTGCCAGCTGTAGAATTCGCCACAGGGGCTTGCACAAAAACAGCCTTACGCATTACCTAAGTCCCTGACTCATTTCTTAAGGGGGGATTTATGAAATTCTTTTTGCTTTTGTCTCTACTCTGCACTCCAGCGTTCGCCGGCAGTGGATTGCGCTATGAAAAAACGGTGCTCGAAGGCGCCCTGATCCGCGCCGGCGGCCCGGGTAATCGTCATTCCCTTTCTAACGAGACCGTCAAAGGCCTCTGCGAAGCGGGCGTGCGCAAAGCCTTCTACCTTTATCCTACCGAAGGATTCTCCAACCGCGGCACCCACTCCTGCTCGCGCGGCTCGATCGAGTACACAGGCGGAAATTTTCGCGGCTCAGGCGTGGGTCCGATCCTGCAAGAGGTGCATGCATCCATCACCCGAGGCACCGGCCCGGTGCTAGTGCATTGCTGGAATGGCTGGCATGCCGCGGGCGAAGTGGCCGCCTATGCCTTGCAACAATTCTGTGACTGGTCCGGCGCACGCGCCGCAGACTATTGGGCCGAAAATATTGCCGACCGCCGCAACCTAGGCAAGTACGGCAAGATCCTCAGCCGCATTCGCGCCTTCAAACCCAGCTCCGAACTGCGCCTCTCGGCCAGCCAGCAAGCGCGGGTTTGTCCCTAAGAGCCATCACACATCCTCGGCATCCGCGCCGCCCTTGCGTTCGATCATGCCCTTGTCGAATAGGAGGAAGGTGCGGATGAAGGGATCCAAGACGCCATCCAGCACATCCTCGGCAGAAGAAGTGACTTCGCCTGTGCGATGGTCCTTCACCATTCGATAGGGGTGCAGCACATACGAGCGTATCTGCGAGCCCCACTCCGCCGCCTTTTTGGTGGCCTCGACGGCGGCCTGCTTGGCGCGCTCCTCTTCTAAATAACGCTCATAGAGGCGCGCTTTCAGCACCTTCATCGCAGTGGCGCGGTTCTTGATCTGGGATCGCTCATTTTGGCAGACCACCACCAGGCCCGAAGGATAGTGGGTGATGCGCACGGCCGAGTCGGTGGTGTTCACGCCCTGCCCGCCCGATCCGCCGGAGCGGAACACGTCCACGCGGATGTCGGTTTCCTTCACCTCGATCTCCACGTCGTCGTCCACCTCGGGATACACATACACAGAAGAAAAGCTCGTATGCCGCCGCTTATTGGAATCGAAGGGGGATATGCGAACCAACCGATGCACCCCCACCTCGGCGCGCAGGAGGCCGTAGGCGAACTGCCCCTTGACAAGCATCGTGGCGCTCTTGATGCCCGCTTCCTCGCCGGCCGAGACCTCCACGATCTCGTAGGGAAAGCCCTTTTTATCGCACCAGCGCGTATACATCCGCAGCAGCATCTGGGCCCAGTCCTGGGATTCGGTGCCGCCCGCGCCGGAATTGATGTTCAGGAAAGCATTGCGGGCATCGTTCTCGCCGCCAAGCAGGGTGCGGGTTTCCATCTCCTCCACTTTCGGGCTGAGGTGATCGATCGTGGACTGCAGCTCGCTAAGGAGGGAAGCGTCGGAAGGGTCTTCCCCGGCCAGCTCGATCAGAGCCTCGGCATCGTCCACCTTCTGGCGCAGCGAGCGGAACTCGGCCAACGTATTGCTGAGCTGAGACTTCTCTTTTTGAATCTGCTGGGCGCGGCGGTTGTCGGTCCAGAAATCCGGGTCCGCCTCCATCGCCTGGATCTCGCCTAGGCGGCGTTCCTTGGTCTCCACATCAAAGCGACCTCCCGAGAGCTTCCAGCTTGGCCCTCTTGGTGTCCATGATTTTGCGGCATTCGTTCAGCGAGATTTCTTGCATAGTGGGGGCATCATAAAGGAAAAAAGGGCCGCTTGCAGTCGCTTTATTTTTCTTGTACGAAGGAGAGACCAAGCCGCTCTGCTCCCCGCTCGTGCAATTCAGCCCGGCGGACTGTCGCAGAGGCCTTTGGGGGGACTGAAATGAGCACGCAAAAAGAATTTTTGAAGGACAAAATCGAGCATATCGACATCACAAAAATCGATGCCGCCCCGATCATCCACTCCTTCCGCAACATGGCCTTCCAGGCCCGTAACCTAGCCAATGCCGCGGACATCTTCGACCGCATGGTGTCGGACAAACAAGCCACCGTCTGGCTCTGCCTCGCCGGCTCCCTGATCTCGGCGGGCTTGCGCAAGTCGATCGTGACGATGATCGAGAACAATATGATAGACGCCATCGTCTCGACGGGCGCCAATATCGTGGACCAGGATTTCTTCGAAGCCCTGGGGTTCAGCCACTACAAGGGCACGCCCTTTGTGAACGACCACGAGCTGCGCGACCTCCATATCGACCGCATCTACGACACCTATATCAACGAGGACGAGCTCCGCATCTGCGACAATACGATCGGCCAGATCTGCAACGAGCTTCCGGCCAAGCCCTACTCTTCGCGCGAATTCATCGAGGAAATGGGCGCCTACCTCGTGCGCAAGAACATCGGCCAAGGCTCGATCGTGCGCACCGCCTATGAGAAAAAGCTCCCGATCTTCTGCCCGGCTTTCTCCGACTGCTCGGCGGGCTTTGGTTTCGTGATGCACCAATGGGGAAAGAAAGGCCAGCCGATGCTCACCATCGATTCCGCGGCCGATTTCACCGAGCTCACGCGCATCAAGGTGGAAGCGGGCGAATCCGGCCTCTTGATGGTGGGCGGGGGCGTGCCCAAGAACTTCGCGCAGGACACCGTGGTGGCCGCCGAGCTCCTAGGCAAGGACGCGCCCATGCATAAGTATGCCGTGCAGATCACCGTGGCCGATGAGCGCGATGGCGCCCTCTCCGGTTCCACGCTGAAAGAAGCCTGCTCCTGGGGCAAGGTAGACACCACCTACGAACAGATGGTGTTCTCGGAAGCCACGATCGCCTTCCCGCTCATCACCGCCTTTGCCTACCAGCAAGGAAACTGGAAGGGCCGCAAGGCGCGCGAGTGGAATAAGCTTTTGAAAAATTAGTTCTTCACGAATTTCCTAGAACGCGGCTGGCGCCCTTTTTGCCAGCCGCGATTTTTTTTGCCCGCAAAAAACCAAGGCTTTCCGCAGGCTGGGAGCGGGTGTAAAGTCCCTGCATGATTATCCTCACCGGCGCCGCTGGCTTTATTGGCAGCCATGTGGCTGACTTCTACAAAAAAGAACGCTTGCTGCTCGTGGACCATCCCGAGCATTTCCGCGCGCGAAAGTACCTCCCCACCGAAGCTTCCACCTGGGACTGGGCTACCGGCAAGGGCGACCAAGATGGACTCAAGGTGCTCGACCGCGCCTATTTTCCCAAAATCCTCCAGGCCATTGGCCCCGAAGCCCGGGACAAAACCGCCAAAGAAAATGTGTTGCTCCCCCCGGGCGAGCGCATCGAGCTCGTGATTCACTTGGGCGCCTGTACCAACACCGCCGAGACCCGCAAGGATTTCCTCGACCAATGGAACGTGGAATACACAAAATCCATTTGGCAATGGTGCACCCAGCACCGCGTGCCCCTGATTTACGCCAGCAGCGGCGCCACCTACGGAGCCGGAGAGCATGGCTTTTCCGATTCCTGGGAAACTGCCTTCCAGCTCAAGCCCCTAAACCCCTACGGCCAATCCAAACAAGACTTTGACCTCTGGGCCCATGAAGAGGCCAAGGCCGGGCGCACCCCACCCTTTTGGTATGGCCTGAAATTTTTTAATGTCTATGGCCCCCACGAATCCCATAAGGGCGCGATGGCCAGTGCCGTGCTCCATAGCTACCGCCATATCCAGCGCACCGGCGCCTGCCGCCTCTTCCGTTCCCATCACCCGGAAGTGAAGGACGGGGAACAGAGCCGCGACTTCATTCACGTGAGCGATATCGTGAAGCTCGTCGACTTTGTGGCGCAAAAACGCCCGGCCTCCGGCCTCTACAACTGCGGCACCGGCAAGGCCCGCACCTTCTACGCCCTGATGGAGGCGCTTTTCGCGAGCTTAGGCAAAAAAATGCAGGTCGAGTGGATCGACACTCCCCCTCAATTCCGTAAGGCCTACCAATATTTCACCGAAGCCGATATGGCGCATACGCAAAAGGCAGGCTACCAGGGATCCTTCCTAAGCCTCGAAGAGGGCGTCGCCTCCTACGTGCAGTGGCTGCTCCAAAACGAACCAACGGCCCCTGTTGACGCGAAAAATTTCCAATAGTCTTGAAAGCTTGCCGCTTTTCGCATAAGTTTTCGTCTCTGTGAGGGCGTTTAGCTCAGTTGGTAGAGCACCTGCTTTGCAAGCAGGGGGTCAACGGTTCAAATCCGTTAACGTCCACCAACAAAAAACCGACGTCACCGTAAGGTGGTGGCGGTTTTTTTGTTTGGTGGGTGCTGACGGTAGGGGAGAAGCACTCCTGAGTTTAATTTCACAAACGTTCATTTTCAGTAAGCAATTCTTAGCGAGAGCTCAACCTAATACATTGAGCTCTTTGCTTTTGAACTCCGAAGAAAAAGCGCACACCGCATGGGTTTTCGAAAAATGAAATTCAGGCAATAACGTGTACTTGGACGTGACCTTTAAAATTAGAAGGGCGTTGGAAAAAATCAGCCCTTTCACTCTTACTTTTGACTTGACCTCGTGACCCACAGCATCATAAAGATAGGCTCCGTCCAAAGGAGCTTTCTATGCGCATTTTTCTAGCTTCCCTTTTTCTGCCTCTCTCCGCTTGGGCTGCGTGCCCCCAGACCTTTGTCGATGCCGACGACCAAGTCCTGCTTACCCAGGTGCTACCAGCGCCACCCACATGGACGCTCGATCCCTATATTCGTTTGTTTAATCTGCGATTTTTCCCCGAAAAATCCCATGGCATTCAGGCGGCAAGCTGCGTATCCATTGCCAAGAATTTGCAGCGCTCCACGGATCGGCCGGCAATCATTAACGGAGAGTCCGTCCTGTACGGAGTGCAGGAAGATGTTTCAATTTATCTTTGCCCATCGGGAAAAACAGTGGAAGCTTTTTGCCGTGAGGCCGGTGAACCCCAGGACAGTAAAGTACTCGTGACAATCGCGCGAAATTTTCGTCCAGAAAACCGTTACCGGAAACTCAGTGAACCTCCTGCTTGCCCTCCTAATCTCGAACAAGACCAAGCTATTGTGGAAATGAGTACTGTTAACGTCGGCTTCTAAACACTTTACTCGAAGTGAGTTAGCGGCACTCTCCGAATCCCACAATAATCGTGGTCAACACGATTCCCACTAGGGACTTCACATTCAGGACCGGTAGCAACATCAAAAATAATTGACGCAACGCAATCTTTCCCGATAAAAGCCTATCTTCCAATCAGCGGAGTACTTATGCGTCGACTAACCCTTTTGCTCACTTTTTTCCTATCCCTCCCCGCCCCGGCCTGTGAACCCGGCGCCATGCCCTATGCTGGCCGCGTCCTCGTCGTCGGGGACTCCCTGGCCGAAGGAATCGTCCAGTATGTGGCCCGCGAATGGAATCCGGAAATGATCAACGGCGCCCGTCATACGCGAGGGCTCGCCCGCTTCGGTTACTTCGACACCCTCGCCAGCTTCCAGCGCGACATCGCCGCGCACGCTTTGCAACCGGGAGAGATTGTCGTGATTTGGTTGGGCACCAACGACGGCCAATTCATCGATGACGTGAATAAAATTTCTTTAGCGCAGCTGAGCGAAGCCGAAACGTGGCGGGCGATCTACGCCGATCGCGTGCGAGCTATGGCGCAGACCTGCGTGGATCACGACCTCACCTGCTACTGGCTCACCACCACGGCTTCGGGCTATTCGAACCACACGGCCTATATGCAAAATATCGCCAATATCTTTCGGGAAGAGCTCGCGAACTTTCCGCCCGCCAACCTGCAACTCATCGACGTATGGGATCTGCGTAATCAGTACCAACTGCGGAACAATAAGACGCATCCATCGAGGGCGGGCTATCTTGAGGCCGGCAACCGTTTGCGCGATCGGATCTTGGAGACGCAGAGTCTCTGCGTGGATTGACGAAATCGTGAGAACAGGAGCCGTCACCATTCATTACGTTTTGAACGGCTCCCATCCTCAACAACTATAGGTCACTAAGCCGAAGGCTAAAAAAATAAGCTTGGCCCAGTAGCAACTCCATGACGACTCTAAAGCAATCCCTGCGCCACCCGCGACAATCCATACACAATCGAGTGAAAGTTCTTATGCTGCTGAATCTTCTCTTCGCCAAAACGCGCGGCGAGCGCGGCACGCAAGGCAAACACCTTGGCAGTTCCGCCCGTGGCACAGACTAAATCCACATCGCTATACTCGATTTGTGCGGCCTTCATGGTTTCGTCCATGGATTTTAAAATTTTATGAATCACGCCACCTGCATAGGTTTCAAACTCGCCCCGAGTAAATCGCTCCCGCAGATCCATGCTGGAATAACGAAAGGCAAACTCTGCGCTTTCCGCCTCAGATAACTTTCGTTTCGTGGCCTCGATTTCTTCAAAAACAGAAAAACCGATTTGCTCGTGGACCAGGTTCGAAAGGTTGTCCATTTTATGGTTGTCTTCGGGATCTAGCGTCCACGAGCGCAGATTACGAAAAAACTCTTGGTATTCACGGTCGCGGAGCACGGAAATTTCCGCTGGGGAGCATATTTTCTCCATGAGTAGTTTGGGCATTGTCAGCACATTGGAACCAAAAGGCACTTGGTATTGCACCTCGGACCCAAAGTGTCGGGCGATGCGCCCGCGCATGAGAGATCCGTCGAGAGCGTCCCCCGCAAAGGAAACTCCACCGAGGGACAATACCTCGAGCGCATCCTGGTCTTTGGGTCCAATGCGAATCACCGTAAAATCGGAGGTCCCGCCGCCGAAATCGGCCACAAAAACAATTTTTGGCTCCAAGAGCGTGGTCTTAAACTCATAAGCCGCCGCCAGTGGCTCAGCACAAAATTCCACATGGCGAAACCCGGCCTTGTGTGCGGCCGTTTTTAACCTGTCTTCGGCGAAACGATCATCGGCCTCGTTGTCGGAGAAGCGCGCCGGCCGCCCCAGCAGCACGGAGTCTACATCTTTTTTAAAATGAGCATTTGCCCTTCGGCGCATTTCTCCCAGGAAGGTGGCGACAATATCTTCAAGGTAAAATGCTTTGTTGTTTACAAAGGTGCCGACAAAGCTGCGCATAGGCAGGAATTTCTTGATCGAGCGAATGAGCCTGCCATCCATATCATTCGCTAGGTATTCTTGGGTGGCCTTCACGCCGAAATAGCAAAGATCTGGCTTGGGCAGATACAAAATGGACCGCAATACACTGGGATCCTTGGCCTCGGGATCGAGTGGTATGGGATCGTAGAGCTGCTGGGCGCTGGCCGCACCTAGGAGGGAATTGGAGGTGCCAAAGTCGATGGCGTAGATCATGGACATTGTAGAGTCACCGAGAACACTATGGCAGTAAATAGAAACTTTTGTTTCTAAGCTTTGCGCAGCAACGAAACGTCTCTTAGTTTTCTACGTCCGCCCTAATCCGCTCTAGCTCACTCAAAAATTCGGCTCGCTCCGCAGGGTCAGGAAAATGGATCTCGGCGGCCTCTTCGGCGGAAAGGCCATTGCCTTCCATATCGTAGAGCACGTCAGAAGCCCGGGCGAAATTTTCTTTCAGTCTTTGCAGGGCCATTTCGGAAAATGCGCGAAGGTCAACCCTTCCAGCACGATCCCCTATAACCAACCCACAGGCCGCACCCGCGGCCGCAGTTGCGGCTACTATGCCTCCGTAAAAACGGATCTCGGCAGAAGTGCCTCTACTTAAAAGAATGGCCATTACTCCAGCGCTGCCCCCTAGGCCACTCGCTCCTATGCACGTCCATAAGCCAAAATCAGTTGCCTTACCCCCAAAACTATTTCTTTCCTCCTCGCTAGGATGGAGCAAAAAATGCGGATCTTCCGCTAGGGCTTTCTGCGAAAGAATTGGATTGGCAATAAAGCTAATGGCTAGGACCGCAAGTAGAAAGGTCTTCATGGCTCAATCCCTTTGCGGAAACTTACTGAATCGAACGAACGTAGAAATTAAACTGGTCGTTCACGCTGGAAAACTCCCCTTCCACACAGAGGCTGGTGTTCGGAGCGGCTTTCAAAAGCTGGGTGCGAATTTCGGAGCTGAGGGGCACGAGACGCACCACGTTTTGCTCAATTCCTTCTCCGGAGGCCAAGAAAAACTGCAAACTGTCTTGAGCGATCACGCCGCAGACCTTTTCTTCCGCATGAGCCAGGGGGGAGAGGAGAACAAAAAGGAGAGAAAATACTTTCATGGACAGTCCTTTCAAGAGGGGGGTGAAGTGGGCGCAAAATATTGCAATGCGCCGTGATTTGCAAGCCTTTCAACACCCTGCTCTACCTTTTTCTAAAAATGGGGGCTTTCCCCAGGCCGCTGGACACCCGGAAATCATGCTTTCTTCGTCGAGAAATTACAAAATTCCATAATCATTTATGCCGCCTTGCAAGAATCGTTGGGGAAAGAGTATAGAATCCTATGCTTTTTGCCTTTTTTTTGACGCTTCTGGCCCCTTCCTCGCTCCAAGCCGCTGAAATCACAAAACTCTGTAATGTGGAGATCCGTAGCGGAAAGGAAATCGACTTTTCCCAAACCGAAGAAAAATGGCTATGTGGCGATCCCGACAGCCCCAATTGGCAGCAAATCCCCATCCCCCAGCAGCGGCTGTTCCTCACGGCCTTCCTGCAAGGGCGTGGCTTTCATAATCCCGTTTTTCGTCAGGAGGGGACAACGCTTTTTGTCGAGGCCGGCCCGGAGCTCGAAGTGAAAGCCTTCACCGTCCAGAGCGCTCCCCCCGAATGGCGCTGGCAAAAGCGCTGGGGCATCGTGGGCGAGACCATGAACCCCAAAACCCTCGAGGAAGCGAGCAGCTGGTCGGAGCGCCAGTTACAGCAAAGAGGCTACCCCTGCCCGCTCGTCACCCCTCAGGCCTTTACCGATACGGGCGAGATCCGCCTCGGCGTGCTGGCGGGCTTGCCCTACCATTTTGGCGAGGTGGAGACCCAGGGGCAATCCGACCTCGACCCCGCCATCCTCGAGCGCTTCACTGCTTTTCGGCCGGGCCAGCTTTTCGACATCCGTCTCCTCGAGCTCACTTCCAACCGCATTTTGCAGGAAGATCTCTACCTCAGCACCTACTACGACGTGCTCTGCGACCGGACCCAGAATGTCCAGATCGTGCGCCGCTTTGTGCCGGCCCTACCTCGTTTGTTTACTGCAGGAGCTGGATTCGACACTCAGCGTGGCGTGCTCGGGCGGGCCACCATGAAATGGGCGCGCCTTAGTAAAGCCGCCAACTCTCTTGAGGTCACGCTCTTTGGCTCCTTTCGTGAGCAAAGCCTGGTAAGCCGCTTCCACTATCATTTCCCTTCGATTCTCAGCTCGCGCCTAAAGCTCGTGCCTCAATTCTCTTTACGGCGCGAAGTGGAAGACCAATACAACACCATCACCCTAAACCTAGGCAGTAACCTTGCGCACTCCTGGGAATTCGAAGATCTTCGCCTGGCTGCGGAAGCCGGCCCCCTCTTCGAGCGAGTGACCACGATCCGCGGGGATGGCCCGAGACATGTGGACGCCATCCGCCTAGTTACCAAGACCTCGGCCATGAGTCATCTCTTTGAATACTATCTTTCCGATCCGCGTGAGGGCTGGATGGTGAGCCTGGAAACTTCCACGCAGTTTGCGGCCGTGCTCTCGGAGCAGAACGTGCACCGGGGAGTGCTGCAGCACCAGCTCCTGTGGAATGTCGGCGGCTGGGAACCTCCTTTTCTCATTCTTGGTTGGCGAGGCCTCCTGGGCTCCTATTTTTTCAACCAGCGCTCGCCCCTCCCCGCCGACATTCCCACCAGCCAACGCTTCCGTCTTGGGGGCGACGACGACATCCGCGGATTTTCTCGTAAACAACTCCCCACGGGACCCGGATTCCTCACCATGCTATACCAAGGCTTTGAGCTGCGCACGGGAGGCTGGTTTCCCCTGGAGCTTCAGCCCTTCCTTTTTCTCGATGTGGCAAAAGGGGGCGAGGCACCGAGAAAATTATCCCACGCCACGTATTATGCACCGGGGTTGGGGCTTCGCTACAACTCTCCGATTGGAACAATTCGTGCAAGTTTGGCTCGTGGATTCATTGCCAGGCCCACGGCGCTCGACGCGACCACGGAGCCAGGTCTTCAATTCTTCTTTAGTTTTGGAAGAGAGTTTTAACGGTGAAAAAATTTCTCAAACGTTTTTTTCTCGGCCTAGGCGCGCTCCTGCTGCTTCTCGTGGTCGGAGTGGCGAGCCTAGCCGGCGCCCTATGGGTGAAGCCTGAGCTTCTCCTCAATGAAAAAATGTTTCGCCTTGCTCTGCGCTGGGCTCCGCCTGAATGGAAGATCTCCTGGACGAAGCTTGACCTGCGCTTCGAGAAGCTCAATTGGTCCAGCAAACGCACCCTGCTCACCTTAGAGAATTTTTGCGCCGTGAATCCTCTCGTGGTCGACACCTGCGTGGCGGACCTGAATCTTGATCTCTCCTTCAGCCTGCGCGGCCTCAAACCAAAAGTCACCCGCATCGACCGGCTCGAGGCCAAGGTCGCTCACCTCACCCTCAAGGCCAGCACGGCGGAAGAGGAGAAACAAGCTACGGGCCCTTTGCCCGACCTACGCGCTCCTGACTTCACGACCTACTATCCCGAGGAACTAGACCTCGCGAAACTCGGGCAGGTGAACCTGCAGCTGCGCAAGCTGCGACTAGAAAGCAAAGATGGCCCTCCCCTGCTCGCGCAACTGCTCTTAGAAAAAGCGATTGCCGATCGGCCTTCCTTTTTTGCGGCAGCGGAAGCCATCCAGGGCAAGACGCTCGACCTGCGGGTGAGCGCCCATATCGATCTCGCGCCCCAGATGGTTTCGGCCGAGGGAGAGATAGACGCTAAGGCCGCCGGCTGGAAGGTGCGCGGTCCCTTGGACCTACGCTGGGGAAAATCTCTGAACCTAAAAGCAAATCTGGAAGCCCAGGGCCCCAAACAATCCTACAAAACAAATATTATTTTAGCGTGGACACCGGAAAATCTGAAATTGAACTTCAATCCTTTGGTAGTAGGCGACATATGGCCAGGAGCACGGCTGAGATTCGAGGATTGCCTCCTGCAATCGCGCTTCGACAGAAAATCTGGGTATCCCGCCGCCAACTCCCTGAACTGCAACTTTTCCGCCTCGGCCAGAGAGCAAATTCCGGTGCTAGAAAAAATTACCGGCTTCCTCAAGCTCAACCTAGAGCTCGAGCCCAAAAAGAATTTGGTCGCAGCGAAGTTCTCTCTCGAGGAGGCTACCACCGATTCTTTTCTCGACTCTCAGACCAAGGGCCAGGGCGAAGCTATTCTAGACCTAGCCAATGGCAGCTTAGTGAGTGCCGAGAATCTGGAACTACACCTAACGATGAAAGCCCCGCAATTTGAGCGCTGGGTAAAAGGCTTGCGACTCACCGAAATGGCCGTGCCCGCCCCGCTCCACACCTTAAGCGGGCCGATCGAACTCAAGCTTGACCTCGAGAATGGCACCCATGAAGAAATGGTGGCAAATCTCACTCTCGCCTCCGACCTCAAAGGTGCTTGGCAAGCATTGGTCACCCAATCGGAAGGGAAAATCACCCTAAGCCAGCCGCTCCTAGCCGAACGGAAAATAGATATCGAAGCCCGCACGGTTTTGCAGGAGGTGCGTCTCGAAGCCCCTCCTTTGCGCTTGGAGGAGCCGCCGCGCTTCCTGCCCGACAAACGCTTCACCACCGTGGCGGAAGAGGCCAAAAAAGAAGCCCAGGCTTTGGCCAAGAATCCCATCCGCTGGAACCTGAAGGTAGACACCGTAAGCCCAATCCTGATCGCCACGGACATCATGGAGTCTCCGGTGCCACTGGTGGCAAATCTTGACCTGAACCAGACGGGCCGCATGAAGGGTTTTGTCCAAGTGGATCCGATGCCGCTCCAGGTGTTTAGCAAAAAGGCCGAAGTGGAACGCGTGCGCGTGAGCTACCAGCGAGACTCAGATCTTGGCGAGCTGGATGGGGTGATCGTGCACCGCACGCCGGAGGTAGTGGTGCGCATCCTGCTCCTAGGAAGCACAGACAGCCCGCGCGTAGAGTTCCAGAGCGATCCTCCCCTCTCGCGCCAGCAAATTATTTCTGTCTTGCTCTTCAACAAATCCCTGGCCGAGCTCACCGAAGAGGAAGTCTCTTCCACGCAGAACATGAGCCAGGCGCTCTCGGATGGTGCTTTCGGGTTGTTCTCGCTCGTCTTTCTCTCCTCCACCCCGATCCAATCGATCGGCTATGATCCCGTGAGCCAGTCTTATTCCGCACGTGTGCGCATCGACAATAAGACCACGGTGGGGGCTCGTGTGAGTACCGCCGAACAGGGAGAGGGCGAAACTACGGTGGGCTCCGAGATGGAAGCCACCCGCCAGTTTTCTGTGCGCCGTCGCCTGGGCAATCGCTGGGCGATCCGCACCGAGCTCCAGCAACGGGAAAACAGCCCCGACGCTGTGCTCACATTGCTCGAATGGTTTCGCCGCTTTTAGGCGTGAATTCTTCACGAGCCTAGGGCAAGCGTCAAAGACTTAGTTCCGAGTTTTCAAACTCCTGCAAGATTTCCTGCGGACGTCCTAGACGATGAATATTTCCATTCTGCAACCACAACACACGGTCGCACGAGCGAATGGTGGAGAGACGGTGGGCAATCAGGACTTGCGTCTTTCCACGAAAAAATTCTTCACTCGCGCGGGTGAGGATGGCCTCCGATTCCGGGTCTACTGCGCTCGTGGCCTCGTCGAGAATCACCACCGGCGCATTCTGCAAGAGACAGCGCGCCATGCAAACCAGCTGCCGCTCGCCCGCCGAAATATTGCGGCCGCGCTCCTCTACTTTATAGTCCAGCCAATGGCGGTATTCTTCTTTTCGCGCATCCGCTCTTAGGAACTGTACCCTGCGCAAGGCTTCGATCATTTCTTCCTCGGCCTCGGAAGTGGTGGCCGCACTTAGGTTCTCCCGCAGGGTTCCGGTAAAGAGCGTGGACTCTTGGGTGATATAGGAAAGCGCCGCGCGGTAAGAGGCCAGATCAATCGTGTTTTCTTTTCTATTTCCCAAATCTGCCTCGTGACCGGCAATCAAAATGCGCCCCCGCTCTAGGGGATAGAGGTGAAAGAGCGCCTGCACCAGGCTCGTCTTTCCGCTTCCCGTCTTCCCCACCACCGCGAGCCGCTCGCCGGCCCGGATCGAAAGTTGAATGCCATTGAGCACGGGAGGCAAATCCGGTCGGTAGCGCATCACTAGATCCTCGATCTCCACGCTAGCGCCCATCCCATCCCAACGCTGCACGGGGCTCGTAGTCTCTCGTGTATGGTCGGTCGCAAAACGCGCCGCCGCCGGGAGCTTCGCACCGGGCTCGAGGGGTGCCCGCAGATACTCATTCATGCGCTCCAAGCCCGTGAAGGCCTCTTCGAACTGCCCAAGCCACTCAAACACCGACTGCAGGATGGCGCTCGAAAGCCCAAGATAGGTAAAAGCAACTCCCACCGCTCCAAGGCCCACATGGCCTTGCTGCACGAGCCAGACGCTAGCCATACCCGTGAGCAAAAAGGTAAAGGCCGTGCCCACGTTCATCGAAAAGGCAAAACGCGCGAAGACTGTGCCTGAGCGCAGGCGCTGGGCCAGGAACTCGTCATTCAGGCGCGAAAAACGCTGGGTAAACACTTTTTCTTGGCCAAAGGCACGGATGCTATAAGCCCCTTGGGCAACCTCGGCAAAGTGGGCGATGCTTGGGGAGCGCTTCCGTGCCGATTCGCGCCGCTCCCGCCTCAGAGCGCCTAGGTTCCAGCGATACACACCGTAGTTGAGCACGCCCTGGAAAATCCACAGAGGCAAAAACCAGGGGCTTGCGATGGCCAAGAGCAGAGTCATGACCACAAGATCAAAGAGCAGCGTGAGCATCTCGCCCAAGGGCCCGCCCGACATGCGGAAAACGTTGTTATAGTCGCTTGTGAAGCGAGTCATGATCCGACCCGCAGGGTTGGCGTCGAAAAAAGGCATCGGCAAACGTGAGGTGCGCAAGGTTGTCTCGTCGTAGATCCGGCTCACGGCTTCTGCGGAAAGGCGTGTCACTCCAGCGCGGAAGGCCAAAGTGAAGAGAAAACCAATTCCGGTGGCAAAAAACAAAATCTGCAGGAAATTGCGAGAGGAGAATTCCTGGAAAAAGCTCGGCAGGCTACGGCATTGCGCGGGTGCCTCACAAAGAGAGTCCACCCAGAGGCCCACAAGATTGGCATTGCCGAGCAGAATGAAGCGGCCGAGCAGACCTAGCGCCAATAGCAAGGCCGTGCGCTTCCAGGTAGGGCGATAGGCCTGGATCAGGGTGTCTATAATCGTCCGCGCATAGCGGCCCTGGAAACGGGTCTCGGCGGCGTGAAAACTACGGCGCTCTAGCTTACGCTCCGGCATCGCCGCCTCCCTTCGTTACTCGCACCTCTTCACGTTTCACAAAATCACGAAAGCGCGCAGAGCTGCCCAGAAGCTCGCCATAAGTCCCGCGCAGGAGGATGCGGCCATTGTCCATAAATAATAATTGATCACAAAGGGGCAGGATCGCCATGCGGTGAGTGACCAGCAATCGTGTGCGCCTGGCCCAGGCTCCGCAGATCAGCTCCTCAATCAGTTTACGCTCGGTGTCCACATCCACCGCCGAGAGGCAATCATCCAACAACACCAGCTCGCGATCCGCAAAATGCGCACGAGCCAAACTGATGCGCTGACGCTGCCCACCCGAGAGGTTCACACCCCGCTCGCCAATCTCGGTGTCGAGGCCCTCGGCCAAGCGCTCCCTCTCGGGATAGAACTGGGCCAGCTGCAAAGACCGCAATGCCCTTGCATCCACTTCCAGATCGGGCGGCTGGTCCAAATAGGTAAGCATCACGTTTTCCCGCAAGCTCGCGCTCATGGTGAAACCTTCCTGTGGCACAAAGGCAATCCGCCCATGCACAAACGGATCTAAGGGGCCTTCGGTAGGGCGCCCCTGAAAGGCAAAGCGCGCAAATTGAGCCTGGGTTGCTCCCATGATGGATTGTAAGAGCAATGATTTTCCGCTGCCTACTTCGCCCACGACAGCCACGAGCTGCCCTGGCTTAAGAAAAAGATCAACTTCCTTGAGCAGCTCCTGGCCATCGGCTTTTAGTTGCAGCCCACGCACCTCGAGTGCGAGGCCGGGCGCAGGAGCCGAAGTGGACAGCGGCTCTTCTACCGAAGGCACCGCCAGGGGAATCGCGAGGGCGCTTTCCAGGCGACGCATGCTCGTGAACGCATCCATTGCGATCACGAAAGTCCAGGGCAATTGCCGCAGGGGCCGCGCCAGGAAAACGCCCATGATCCACAGCAGGCCAAAAAGCTCCCCAGGCGTGGGCAGCGAGCCGCGAATTTGCAGGAGAAAAACGACCGCCAGGATATTGAGCAGATAAGCGGTGGAGCTCGCCACGGAATTGATGATCTGGCCATTCGTTACCATGCTTTTGCGGTTCACCGTCTCCCGCTTACGCACCGAGACCATCCGCTTCTCTAGAGTTTCCACCCAACGCAAGATACGCAGTGCGCGAATATTCTGGATCCATTCGGCCACTAGCCCTGTGCGCTCCGCCCCAAGCTGTTTAAAATTATAAAAAAAACGAGACTGGCGACGAGCCATCAAATAGTTGAAGAGGGTCAAACCCAAGATCACCAGGGCGCAGGGCCACCAGGGAATACCAAACAAAATCTGTAGAGCAACGGGAGCTAGGATGAGAGGAAAAATCATCGAACTTGCCGTGACCAAGCTTTGGTCAAGGATGGAAGCCGCTCCCGGAATGTCCACCGCAAAAAGCGAAACTGCCACGCCTGCCGGCTGGCGCCCCACCACTCCTCCCGGCCCAGCTAGCAGCCGCGCAAAAAGATGATCCCCCATGGCTTTCTGCGAGATAAAAGATTCCCGCAAAGCCAGCCACACGCTGGCTTGCGCCAAGGCCTGGGCTCCTAAGGTGAGAAAAAAAGCGGCCCAGATCCAAAACTGTGAGGGGTGCCCGGCCAAAAGATCGTCGACAAAATGCTTCTGTGAGTAAGGAGCCAAGATGCCAAAAACCGCAGCCACCAAGGAGAGCAGGAGCACGAGCAGCTTCCAGGAGGGGCGCTCGAAAAAAAGCGAGCGCCAAAGGAAGGTCGACCTAAGCGGGTGAGACTCCATGCGTTGCTGCATTTTACCATAGAACCGCAGTAGGCAGAAAGTTCGTGCGATTTTTCTAAGACGACTGTATGAAGCTGCCCAAGGGGGGATCACAATGTCTATTTTTTTACTGTTACCTACTTTCGCTTTGGCTTTGCCTTTGGGCATTTCAACTTCGTATACGAGTCCGAATGGTGTGATGGAGCAATGCGTAGTGGCGCAACCCATGCCGGAGGCGGTCTTTACCAAAAAAGACCTAAAAGCAGAAGCCGATCTTTGCAGCATTGATCTCTATCGCCAGGAAGTGGCCGTCTGCGCCAAAACCTGGAGCACCAGCCCAGGAACTATTTTTTACGCCACCGATGGCTTCGGCCTCAGCCAGACCGAGTTCGAAGCCAAGCGTTGCGATCCAAATATTCGCAAGGAGAACGACAAACTCGCGAAATTTAAGAATTCTATGAACCAGAGCGGAACCAGCGGCACCTATTCGCAAAGCTCGCTCCTCTACTACCAGTTCTCACGCTACTTCCAGACGCTGGTGCAGGTGCCGATCGCCGTCTATCGCTCGATCGACAAGGATGTGCACTATGAGCGCGTGGCAAAAAATGCCCGCGGACAGGGAGCGATGAATGAAGCCGGCTGGGATCACCTTCGCAAGGCGGAGCGGAATCCTTCTTCTTATAAGCCAGTCCGCGATCTCTTCACCGAGGACCTCCAACAAATCTACGGCGTGCTTCTCGACGATGCTGGTGGAGAACGGTATGGGACGGAGATCAACGGCATCCGTTCCTCCTGGGGCGATGGGCAGAACAATGACTTCCAAAACACTCCGGCCTTCCGCGCCCTGCGCTCGGAAAAACCATTCGCCCAAGCCGTGGCCGAAGGCATTGCCAGCAAATCGGGAAAAATCGCCTCCGATCTAGGCACACTTCCTCTACCCGCTGCCCAGATGGGCCTTTGGATGCGCGAGCTCAGCGAAATCACCCTCCTGGATTTCCTCTTCAACCAACAAGACCGCGTGGGGAATATCGACTTCAATTGGTATTGGCTCTATGTGGAAAATGGCGAAGTCAAAACCAAGAAAGAGAAACGAGAAGAGTACGAAGACCTATCCCGCAAAAAAATGGGAACAACCAGCGGGGTCTTGCCGCCCGCGGAGATCGCGCCTTTTTCCCCCATCCTCGTGCAGAAATCGGCGATCAACGACAATGATGCCGGCGGGCGTACGGAATACACGAACTTCACGAAGCGCACCAAAATGCTGGAAAAAATCAGGCACTACCATGCCTATACGTATCGGCGCCTGATCGCCCTTGCGAACGATTTTCAAGCGCAGGGAACTCTCTTCCAGCACCTTGCCGCTCTAGACGTGACTCCCGCCCAAATCGACAGGATCGTGAAAAATACGATGGACGCCGCCGCGATCTTGCAAAAGTCCTGCGTGGACGGAAAGCTGCGCTTCGACCTGAATTTTGACAATATTGTGAAAGGCGCCGTGCAAGAAGAGCGAGTGGACTGTCTACGGCCTTAGAGCGGCGCCTAGCGCACGCAAGAGAAGAGGTAGCCATTCGGGGCTTGGGCGTTTTTTTCTTCCGCGATTTTTAGGCAAGAGAGCTCGCCGGAAATCACGCGCGAGCGTCCGTCCTCCTCTTCTTCATATCCAGTGTGCGCAAGAATGGCGTAGATTTCGCGGGCCAGGACCCCGCGCACCAAGGGCGAATGTTCCGTGGCCCGGCAAACCACGCTCGTGGATTTTGCCAGATCACGCCATTCACATTGGGCATTGCCGGTCTTCTGCCAGCGCGCCTCGGAGAGAGACTCTTCTTGTCCCGTGAGAAAGTCTTCGTAGATTTTTTCATGTAAGTCATAGGAGAGTGGAGTGCTGGCCAAGTGACGCTCCGAAGGAGCACTTGCACACCCAAAAAATATCGTCCCTAAAATTATCCAGCATTTCATAGCGACCCTCCCCTATAGG
>JAKFYM010000024.1 GCA_021730855.1 Bdellovibrionales bacterium | reverse complement strand
TCGCTTTTCCGCAAAGCCGTGGCAGCTTCCACACTCATGTTTTCCGGAATGTAGCCATTCACCGGGTCGTGCGCGCTTGTTTGGTCCGTGAGTAGAGAGGGGATTTCTCCGGCTTTTAGCAAGAACTCCAGCAGGGTGATCGCGTCGCATTCCACGCCGATCGAAAGCGCCTCTTTTTTGGCCATTGCTTCGCGCGCCATGCGTAGGGCGCTTTCCAAATTGTCGGTGGCTTTGTCGAGGTACTTAGAATCGAGGCGCTTTTGCACCCGCTCCCCATCGATATCGGCGCCTAAAAAAACTCCGCCGGCGATCTTGGCCGCGAGTGGTTGGGCCCCGCCCATTCCCCCTAGACCCGCAGACACTACGAGTCGGCCTTTGAGGTCGCTTTGAAAATGTTTTTTCCCGGCCGCCAGAAATGTTTCGAAAGTTCCCTGCAGGATTCCCTGAGTGCCGATATAGATCCAGCTTCCGGCCGTCATTTGGCCGTACATCATCA
The DNA here is from genome assembly GCA_021730855.1 of Bdellovibrionales bacterium. Taxonomy (GTDB): domain Bacteria; phylum Bdellovibrionota; class UBA1018; order CAIPTA01; family CAIPTA01; genus JAKFYM01. The sequence continues at coordinate 19,889 of JAKFYM010000024.1, read as the reverse complement.
GGCCTTTGCGGTCGAGCTCGTCGAAGTGCTCCCAAGTGGCCCAGCGCGGGACGAGGTTGGAATTAGCCAGCAGCACCCGGGGCGCATTCTCGTGGGTGGGCAGGATCCCCACGGGTTTGCCGCTTTGGATCAGGAGGGTTTCGTTTTCTTCCAGTTGCTCCAGGCAGGAGACGATTTTGTGGTAGCTCTCCCAATCGCGGGCGGCTTTGCCGATCCCGCCATACACGACCAAATCCTCAGGGCGTTCCGCCACTTCGGGATCGAGATTGTTCATCAGCATGCGGAGCGCGGCTTCTTGGATCCAGCCTTTGCAACGCAGGGTTGTGCCTCTAGGGGCGCGAATGATCATGAGTCCTCCGAGCCCTCACCAATACCTCTGAAAGGCGAGGGCTGTAAAGGCTACAAGAGCTCGCCCACGGCGCTTTCCACAGCGGCGACGATACGGCCCTGGGCAAGGAGGTTGTGGATGGCCATAATGTCGTGGTGGAAGATGCGATCGTCCTCGATCGGTGGCACCACCGTGCGAATTTCCGCATGCGCGGCTTCTAGCGCTTTGCTGCTGCGGAAGGGACGTAGGAGCTCGATGCCTTGCGAGGCGGAAAGCAGCTCCATCGCCAGCACGTGGCGCAGGTTGCTGAGGATCTGTCGGGCCTTGCGCGCGGACGTCACGCCCATGCTCACATGGTCTTCCTTGTCCGCGCTCGTGGGAATCGAATCCACACTGGCCGGGTGAGCATAGACTTTGTTCTCGGACACCAGGGAGGCCGAGGCCACCTGCACGATCATCATGCCGGAATTGAGACCGGGATCGCGGGTGAGAAAGGCCGGCAGGCCGCTGATCGCGGGGTTGATGAGTTTTTGAATGCGAAGATCGGAAATGTTCGCGAACTCGGCTAGGCCGATCGCGGCAGTGTCGAGGGCGATGGCGATGTATTCGCCGTGGAAGTTTCCGCCGGAAATCACCTCTCCGCCCTGCGGGCCTTCGCCTTTTTTGTTTAGGTCGGACGGTAGAAAAACCAAGGGGTTGTCGGTGGCAGCGTTCATTTCAATTTCTAGGATGGGCACGCAGTTGCGCAAGAACTGCCGAGAAGCCCCATGCACCTGCGGCATGCAGCGGAAACTATAGGGATCCTGCACCTTGCCGCAATCCTTATGGCTTTGCGCGAGCTGGCTCTTCCCTAAGAGCTTGCGCAGATTGGCGGCCACGGCGATCTGCTCGCGATGCGGGCGCACCTGATGGATCTCTTTGGCAAAGGCCTTCGCGGTGCCGCGAAAGGCCTCAAGGCTCATGGCTCCGGCAATGTCTGCCACCTTCGCCAGCTCAAGCGCCTCGTGCACCACCAGGGCGCCGATGGCCGTCATGATCTGCGTGCCATTGATGAGCGACAAGCCTTCTTTGGCTCCTAGCAAATGTGGGCGGATCTTGGCCTTGCGGAGCGCGTCCGCCGCCTCCATCCAAGCACCGCGATACCAGCAGCGCCCTTCGCCCACGAGCACGAGCGCCATGTGAGCTAGCGGCGCCAAGTCTCCACAAGCGCCCACACTTCCTTGCTCCGGAATCCACGGGATGATGCCGGCGTTCTGCACTGCGATCAATTTTTCCACAAGCTCCAGGGAGGCGCCCGAATAGCCCTTGGCCAGGGTGTTGGTGCGCAGGAGCATGGCCACGCGCGCTTCTTCCAGGGAAAGAGGATTTCCGATGCCCACGGCATGAGACCGCAAAAGATTGAGCTGCAGCTGGGCCAGCTTTTCTTTGGGCACCTTCACATCGCTGAGCAGGCCGAAGCCAGTGTTCACCCCATAGACGGCGGATTTGCCGGCGGCCATGCGGGAAATATAAGCGCGGCTCTCTTTCACGCGCTTGGCGGCTTTGTCGGCGAGCCGGAGCTGCACGCCGGGAGCGCGCGAGAACTTCCAGATTTTTTTTAGGTCGAGCGATTTTCCGTCGAGAACGAGTTCTTTCATTTGCTTCTCGCAGATTTCAGCGTGCTGATGGCGCTTTTGTAGTCTTTAGAATTAAAAATATAGCTGCCGGCCACAAGCACGTCGGCACCCGCTTGGATGAGGGCTCCAGCCGTTTGCTCATTCACGCCCCCGTCCACCTCGATGAGGAAGGATAAGCCTTGGTCTTTGCGGATCTGGGCAAGTTCTGCACATTTGGGAAGCACCTCGGGAATGAAAGCCTGGCCGCCGAAGCCAGGATTCACGCTCATGAGCAAGACCAAGTCTACCATGCCGAGCACATGCTGAGCGGCCGCAAGGGGCGTGGCGGGATTGAGCACGATGCCTGCTTTGCAGCCGGCGGCTTTGATCAATTGCAGATTGCGGTGGAGGTGGGTAGAGGCTTCCACGTGCACGGTGAGGTAGCGGGCTCCGGCCTTTGCAAAGTCAGCGATGTATTTTTCCGGCTCCGCGATCATGAGATGCACATCGAGGGGAGGAGGGTTGAGGCGGGCGATGGATTGCACCACCACCGGGCCGATCGTGATATTGGGCACGAAATGGCCGTCCATCACGTCCACGTGAATCCAGTCGGCTCCCGCGGCGGTGACGGCTGCAATCTCCTCGCCTAAGCGGGCGAAATCGGCGGAAAGGATGCTCGGGGCAACAAGGACAGTTTTCATGCGGGCTCCAGGGTGTCAAAGCGTAGCGGAGAGTTTTTCATACCATTCTCGAATTCCTTGGGCAATATCGGCCGCTTGCCCTCGGGCTGCAGCTCAATCACCTCGAGCACGCCGTCGCGGCAGGCTACGAAGAGGCGGTGGTCTTGAAACCAGAACTCTCCCGGAAGCTTGGCTCCTGCGTTCGCGTTGCTGGCCAGGGTGCGCAGCACCTTTAATCGCTTTTTATTTAAGAAGGTATAGGCGCTTGGCCATGGATAGAGGCCGCGCACTTGGTTGTGTATGGTTTGAGCGTTATGGCTCGCAAAATCGATCAACCCTTGCTCTTTGGTGAGCAGGGGCGCGAGCGTGGCGCGGCTGGCGTCTTGGGCGCGCCCCTGCAAATGGCCGGATTCCAGGCCATCAAGAGTTTTCACCAGAAGGGCGCCGCCCACCACCTTCAATCGCTCGTGCAGCTCTTGGCCGTTTTCATTGGGGCCAAGGGGCGTCTCCACCTGCAGCAGCACATCGCCGGCATCCATTTCCCGCACCATGAATTGCGTGCTCACTCCAGTGCTGGCAAAACCGCGCAACAGGGCCCACTGCATGGGAGCGGCGCCTCGCAGTTCCGGCAGCAAGGAAGGATGCACGTTCACGGGGGGAAAGCGGCAGAGCTTCAGTAGTTTTTCCCCGAGAAAGGCACCATAGGCCACCACGGCGAGAATGTCGGGCTGTAGGCCAGAGAGAAAATCGTAGGTCTCCTGGGAGTTGAGTTTCTCGGGCTGGAAGAGAGGTAAGTTGTGCTCCAGGGCACGCACCTTCACGGCCGGTGGCTCGAGTTTCAGGCCGCGGCCGGCCGGTCGATCCGGTTGGGTGACCACTCCGACCACCTGATGGTGGGAGGCGAGAAGGGCGTCGAGGGAAGCCACGGCAAAATCCGGGCTTCCGAAAAAGACGCATCTCACTCGGCCGCCTCTTTTTTCAGGCGGCGCTTCATCGAGCGGCTTTTCACAAAACTTAGGCGATCGATAAATAGACGACCATCCAAATGGTCCAGCTCATGCTGGACGGCCACGGCCAAGAGGCCCTCGGCATCTAGGGAGTGTGATTTTCCATGCACATCCTGGAATTCCACCGTCACCCGTTCGGCTCGCAGCACCTCTTCATACTCGCCGGGGATGCTTAGGCAGCCTTCTTTAAAGAGGATTTCACCCTCTTTTTTGACAATCTTGGGGTTGACGAAAATCCGCGGGTTTTGGTTCGAAAGCACAGGGGGTTCATCTTCCGACGATTCATAATCGATGTCGATCACCACGATTTGTTTGTGCACGTTCACCTGCGGAGCCGCTAACCCAATGCCCGGGGCTTCGTACATTGTCTCCAACATGTCGGCACAGAGTTTTTCCAGCTTCGGGCCGAAGTCTTTCACGGGCTCGCTTTTCTGCGCCAGCCGGGGGTCAGGAAATTTCAGGATTTCAAGTATGGCCATCGTTCACGCTCGTTTGCTCTTTACTACCATGAAAACCCCAAAGCAGAAAAAGAGGATGTTAGGTGTCCAGGCCGCCCAAAAAGGCGGAAACCAGCCGGATTTTCCCATGGAAAGGGCCGAGGAGAAGCAGAGCCAATAGACGAGAACAATGAAAAAGCAGAGCGAAACATCGCGAGCGAAACTAGAGCTACGGTGGTGTTGTGTAGCAAAGGGAATCCCGAGCAGGGCCATCACTAGGGGCACGAGGGAAAGGCTGATTTTAGACCAAAAGGTGACCTCATAGGCACGAGTGTCGATCCCCGCTTCCTTGGTGCGCTGGATGTAGCGCCAAAGATTTTTGAGGCGCAGGGTCTCCACCTCTTTTTCGATCTCCTTAAAATCATCCGGGGTCTCGTTCAGGCTCATCAGCTGCGTGGTAAAATGCCGGGTCATCGGATAGCCGGTCTCACTATCAAAGATGGTCACGAGGCCGTTGCCGAGCAGCCATTTGCCGTCGGTATAGTCTGCCGTATTGGCTTCGATCTGCTGGATGAGGTCGAAATTGTCGCTGAAAGTGTAGATCGAAATGCCGGAAATCCGGTTCTTCAGGGTGTCGAAGGTGCGGATGTTGTAGATCAAGTTGCGGCTGCGGTACCAAATCTTGTTTTGCTTGATGTCTGACTGCAAATCCGGCTTGCCCTGGATCACGGTGCGCTGAAAGTGCGCGCGGATTTTCGCGAGCGGGGGCACCACGCGATCGGTGATCACGAAGGAAACACAGCAGAGCATGAAGACAAGGCTCAGCAGCACAAAGGACATACGCGTGAGGCTCACGCCACTGGCAAACATCGCGGTGAGCTCGTTCCGGCGCGCCAGACCCGAGAGGCAAATCAAGACGCCCATCAGACAGGCGGCTGGTAGGAGCAGCACCAGCACTTCGGGCATTTGGTAGAACGTAAACTGCAGGGCATATGCCGGGGGGATGTCGTCTTTTATCCCCTGACGCATGGTGTCTCCACCTAGGTAGAGCACGAGGAAGGTGATCATGGCGGCCAAGAGGCCTTTCCAAAATTCCCTGGCGATATAGCGGTCAAGTATGGTCACAAATTAAACTTATCATAATCCGACCCTGCTGCTACACTCGGCAGCGAAAGGATACCTATGAAAAGTCGTTCCACGGGCGCCTGGGCCAGGACAAGAGACTGGTTGGCCGATACCGGAAAGCAATTGGCCATTGCCATCGTGCTCGTCATGTTCCTGCGTTCTTCCATTATTGAGCCCTATAAGATTCCTTCCGGATCGATGATCCCCACTCTTTTTATTGGGGACCACATCTTCGTGAACAAATTCGCCTATGGCTTTAAGGTACCTTTCACCGAGTTTTTCTTGGATGAGCCTGTGTATTTGACCAAACAATCGCCGCCGGCCCGGGGCGATGTGATCGTGTTCCGTTATCCCATTGATAAATCGATGATGTATATCAAGCGGGTGGTGGGCTTACCCGGGGATGAAATCCAGATTCGCGATAAGGTGCTCTACGTGAACAAGCAGGAAGTGCGTATTGAGCGCTTCACCGATCCTTCCTTAGAGGCAGGGATTGAGAACGATGATGATCGTCGCGTGCTCACGCTCTATCATGAGGATTTGGTGGGGGCGAAACACCCTGTCCTTTACAATATGAACAACCTTCTGAACTCCGACTATGGTCCTGTGGAAGTGCCGCCCGGCAAGCTTCTCGCCATGGGCGACAATCGCGACAAGAGCTCCGATAGCCGCGCCTGGGGTTTTGTGCCTATGGAGAACATTAAGGGCAAGGCGATGTTTGTCTGGCTGAATTTCGTTTTCTATATGGAGAACGAGTTCCGCTTCCAATTTCGCCCAGAACGAATTGGCACCCTGATTCGCTAGTTTTTTGGATTCGGCAAGCGCGCTGCAATGCGTGCTAGCAGAAAGCGGCAGGCTGTTTTGCTGCCCGGGACTAAGTCCAGGCCGCGCGTGAGCGTGGGGCCCATCCAGTAGTACACTTCAATGAAGGCCCGACCGAGAGCATAAGGCCCTAGGGCTTGGTCGCGAAAATGCTGCAATCGCAGCACGGGCGCGCAATCGTCTGCCCCGAAAGCCCAGGTGGCCACAAAACAAAATCTCTTGATGCGGACGGCGTGGTAGGTGGCCCAAAACTCCGATTTGTATTTTATGTTCCGGCGGTAGACCACGTATTTTCGCAAGTTCTCCGCGGAATAGGCTTGGAACGGCTGCCCCAAAGTGAAACGAATGAAGAGCCGATGGTAGAGCAAGCGTTCTTCCTTAGCTTCTGCGGTATCGATGGTGCTCATGACCTTGATTAGGTCAAAAAGAATGGAGGAGATCAGCAAGCACTCCGCGGTGCGCGTGGACGCCTCGATTTTTTCCGGCGACATATTGGGAATGTCCACATCCATGCTGCGCGCGGTGATGCTCAGGAAACGACGAAGCAGCTGGATGGCGCCCTTGGTGTCGTTCTTTTCGATCGCTACCCGTCCTTCGCGAGCGATGGAGATTCGTTTCGACAATTCTTCGACAAATTGGCGCTGCTCTTTGCGGCGTTGGTTTTCTTTGATTTGTTCTTCGAGAAGGCTAGACCGCTCGGCAATCTTATCTGCCGCCGACTTGCTTTGATTGTCGCTCATCATAACATTACATCAAGGAAACGGGATCAACGTCAACTTGCACTAGTACACGGCGATCGAGAGTGGGCACCGTTTGCAGGATCGCTACACGAAGGCGGGAATGCAATTCTTTCACGCTGGCTGACTTGAGCAATAAGCTCCAACGATAACGATTTTGAATCTTCATCAGCACCGCAGGGGAGGGGCCTACAATGTCCACGTTGGCGTTGCTTCTAGGCATACGCTCCAGCGCCTGAGCGATTTTGGTGGCTGCTGCCTCGGCCAATTCGGAGGAAGGCCCAGAGACCAATAGGCGCGCCATGCGCACAAAGGGCGGGTAGGCGAACGTGTGGCGGACGCTGAGCTCTTCGCCCGCAAAGTGAAAGAAGTCGTGGGTCGTGGCGTGCAAAATGCTCGGGTGATTGGGGCTGAAGGTTTGGAGAAAAACGCGGCCCGGCCGGCTGCCTCTTCCCGCGCGGCCGGCCATTTGTGTGAATAATTGAAAACTCTTTTCGCCTGCGCGAAAGTCGGGCAGGTGAAAACTCGAATCGGCATTCACCACCGCCACAAGCGCGATATTGGGAAAGTCGTGCCCTTTGGCGATGATCTGGGTGCCGATCACAATGTCCACATCCCCAGCGGCAATCGACAAAAGCGCTGCCTCCAGCGCGCCCTTGCGTTCCATGCTCTCGCGATCGATGCGTAGCACTCTCGCGGTGGGAAAGAGTTGCTGGACTTCTTCTTCTAAAGATTCGGTTCCTAAGGTGCCGGCCACGAGGGTCTCGTTAGCGCATTTTTGACAGGCCTTGGGCATTTCAGATTGGAAGCCGCAATAGTGGCATTTGAGGCGGGCCGAGCCTTTGTAGTTAGTGAGCGAGACACTGCAGTTCGGGCATTCCGGCACGTGGCCGCAACTACTGCAAAGCAGGAAAGAGGAGAAGCCACGGCGATTGAGCAGCAGCATCGATTGCCCACCATCCGCCATGGTTTCGCGAATGGCACGCTGGAGCTGGGGAGAGATCGAGACTGCAGGATCGGTTTTGGTGCGGTCGATCACCGTCACGGCAGGCATTATTTGGCCGCTGGCCCGCTCTGGCAAGAGCAGGTGCCGGTAACGGCCCACTTGCGCATTGTGGAAGGACTCCAGCGAGGGCGTGGCACTGCCAAGCACCACGGGGCAGGAGCGAAATTTTGCGCGCATCACGGAAAGATCGCGGGCATGGTAGCGCAGATGATCTTCTTGCTTGAGCGCGCCATCGTGCTCCTCGTCCACGATCACCAAACCCAGATCGCGTATGGGAGCAAAAGAGGCCGATCGTGCCCCAATGCACATCCGAATCTTGCCGCTATTGAGCAGATGCCATTGGCGGCTGCGCTCTCCATCGGAAATTCCCGAGTGTAAGAGCGCGATGTTTCCGCCCAGGCGCGCGCGGAAGCGCGATACCAGCTGCGGAGTGAGGGAAATTTCCGGCACCACCACGAGCACCGATAGCCCTTGGCGAAGGGTATGCTCGGCCGCGCGCAGGTACACTTCCGTCTTGCCGCTGCCCGTGACGCCCTGGAGCAGGAAGCTCTCAAATTGTTTTTTCTCAATGGCCGCGGCAATGGCTTCCACGGCCACAGCCTGGGCCTGGGTGAGCTTCGGGGCTTGCCCGGAGGTGGTAGAGCCTGGGGGCGGCACAGCCAGGTCCAGGACGATTTTTTTCTCCAGCCAATTTGCTTCCACCAACCGATTGGCGGCAGCTCGCTCGGCCCCGCTCAAGCTTTGTGCTCCCTCGTCGAGCAAGCGCTGAAAAATTTCTTTTTGCAGGCTGCCTTTGGGGCCTTTTTCCGTCTGCAGACGCAAAATTGCGCTGGGGCTTAGCTGAAAAAGTGTTTTTTTCTGGGGCGCTGGATCTGGCGGCAAGAAAGTGCGCAGCACTTCCCCGATTGGATGGTGGTAATAGTCGGCGGCCCATTCCAGGACGCGCAGCATATCGACATCGATTTGCGGAAAGTCCTCGGAGATTCCTTCTAGCTCACGAATTTCGTACTTGGTTTGGGCTTGCTGCTCCACGAGCTGAAACACAATTCCATCGAGGATTTTTTTGCGGACGCGCACCTTTACGGCGGTGCCGGGCAACAGGGGCACATCCTGCGGAACGCGATAGGTGAGGCAGGAGAGAGGCAGGGGAACGGCGACTTGGGCGAACATTAGTGCAGGAGCACTTCGGCTAGCTCTTGGAGCGTGCCGGAGAGCTTTGATTCCGTCGGCGCGGCACCCGCCCTGGCTGGAGAGATGCGTTCAAACGAAAAAAAGAGCACGGGACTGCCATCCTTCCAGAGCGCGATGCGCGCGTTTTGGAAGCGGCCCTGAGCGAGACCGGAAATATTGCGGAACTCGATCTCGCATTGATTGTCGCCGCTTTTAGCCCAGGAGAGGTCTCCCACGGCCTCGGGGCAGGGAGCCGCGATCTTGAGTGGCAAAAAGGTGTCTCTCTCGATCCAAATGGATTTTGATTTGTCGGCGCTGGAGTGCACCCAGGCGTATGTTTTCCGCAGGCGTTTCATGCTCATTGCACGATCGGGTTTGTAGAAGGGACGAGGCGGCTCTTTCATGGCCGCCACTTGCTCGCGACTAGCCCGCAGAAGTTCTTGTTCTTTTGCTACGGCGATTCCAAAAGACTGCACAGCGGAAATCAAAAAATCGGGTTCGTTAGCAAACAACAAACTTAGGGTGGGCCAACCATCCGAGCGGGGTTTCCAGTTGTTGAGGCTGAGAGTGCCCAGGGTTTCTTCGGTGCCAGAGCTTTGGGGACGGGAGACCGAAAGCACTAAGGCCGGAAGCGCGGCCTTTCCTCTTTGTTCCGCCATATGGGTATAGAGATAAAAGCCAGGGACTAGCTGTGCCAGAGCGCTCAGAGGCAAGAAGATGCTAAGCAGGAGCCCAATGTTCATTCCAGTTCCTTTGCCATTTGCAGGATGAGTTTTTTCGCGCGTTCACGAATTTCTGGGCGCTTCATTGCGTAGTGCAAGTTGGCCTCCAGGTAGCCGAATTTGTCTCCAGCATCAAAACGCTTGCCGGTGAATTGGTAGGCGTACATCTTCCGCTTTTTTGCCAAGGCCTGCAATGCGTCCGTGAGCTGGATTTCACCATTTAGCGTGGGCGTTGCGTTCTCTAGAAGAGGAAAAATATCCGGCGTGAGGATATAGCGGCCGGGGATGGCAAGATTGGAGGGTGCCGTGCCTGGCTTGGGCTTTTCCACGAGCTTATCCAGAAGGAAAGTGTGTTTGTCTATTTCCTTTCCTCCCACGATCCCGTACTTGCAGCTGTCTTCCTCGGAAACTTCCATCACTCCCACCACGGGCGACCCATCAAAACGCTGGGAGGCATCGATCAACTGCCTAGTCACTGAAACTTCCGAATCAATCACGTCGTCGCCAAGGAGAACAGCGAAGGGCTCATTGCCCACAATGGGGCGAGCGCAGAGCACGGCATGCCCCAAACCCCGCGGGCTCCCTTGGCGCACGGAAATGATGTCGATCTTGCGCAGTAGGTCGTCATCCAAATCGGAATCAAAATAGTCTTCCAAACTAGTTTTGCCCTTGCTGGTGATGAGAACAATGCGTTGGATTCCGGCGCGTGCGGCCTCGAGCACGATATGGTGCAGAATGGGCGTGTCCACTAGGGGCAACAGTTCTTTGGCCACCACTTTGGTGACGGGATGAAAACGAGTTCCACGGCCAGCAACGGGAATGACTGCGCTCTTGATTTCCATAGGGTTCCTTTGCCTCAAAACTATAGCATGGTATGAAAGAAGAATGACGCAGAAGCTCTTTCTTCTCCTGGTTTTTCTCTCTAGCCCAAATAGTTTTGCTACTGCAGATTCTCCTGTGGTGCAAGGCCTGGGAGGCGCACACCGCGCCGGTGTGGCTAAAGAGTCGCTTTTTTCTAACCCCGCATCCGTGGCGATGCTGGATACGTCTTCGGCTTTTCTTATTTACACCAAACCTAGGATTAAGGACTGGGACGCTGGGGGTAGGGGCTGGTCGGTAGGAGCGTATGACGGCCAAAATCCCGTCGTAAAAGGTGGTTTTGGTTATGTGCGGTCGGCACGGGCGACCATCACCACAGGCGGCCAGCAGGGCTATGAGGACCGCTCGGAGTTCCGCACCACCCTAGGGAAAGCAATCACGCCCTCGATCGCTGTGGGCCTGCAGGGGCGATATGTGACCAAGCGTATAGGCCCCACGGAATCGAAATTCCTTCAGGGCGATATAGGCACGATTTTCCCCGTTTTTGCTGGCCTGCGCGGAGGGGTCACGTACGAAAACATTTTATTTAAAGAAGAAGAACTGCCGCCGACTTTGGGGGGCGGATTGGTCTACGCATTTGGCTCCGGGATCACGATCATGGCCGATGGCTACCACCTCATGAAGGGCCAGCGGAAGGGCGATCGCGGCTGGGCTGCGGGTGGAGAAATCTCTTTGGCTGCCGATTTTGTGCTGCGCGCAGGGAGATTCCAAGAAGGTGTTCGTAGGTTGAAAGGCTGGAGCGCGGGCCTTTCTTGGAACGGGCCACGAGCTTCCCTGGACTATTCGATGAAGACCACGGGTTCGGGACCCAAAGAGCGGGATCACATCTTTGGGCTGAACCTGCTGTTCTAATTCTTTCCGTTTTTTCGATCGGTCGCACGTGCCAGCGCGCTGCCAAGCAAACAAACGGAGTTTTCGCTCGGGCGGGAAAACATGCTACCCTTAAGCGAATGCGGCTAGACACAAATTCAAAAGAATCATTGGCCTTACTTCCCTGGCTCCTTCCCTTTTCCCTAGTGCTTCCTTATGCCGCAGTGGCCTCGAATTTTCGTGGCCTGCTCTGGGTGTGGGAAATCGGATATTCGCCTTTTTGGATCCTGCTCTGCTTGCTCTTGCTTTTGTCGGCAGCCGCCTCGGTCTTTCTTTGGAAGCTGCAGGACATCGGCATTACCTTATTTCGTGTGGGAGTGGTGCTTGCCGCCCTGCAAACCACTTACTTGGCAATGTCGGAGCGGCGGCACGCTCTTTTGCTTTTGGTGTTTGCCCTCTTTGCCATAGGAGTTTTCCTAGGGGAAAAGATGAAAAAAGTTCTCACGCTTCCGTACTACGATTCAAAGCGCCGCTGGTGGGAGAGCTATCCTAAGGGGATTCCCGGTCTTTCAGTGGAGCTTTCTTCGGAAAACGGAGATACTGCCATAGTAAGGCTTTCGAATTTTGGGTTGGCCGGATGCTTCGTCTTTTCGGAAGACGAAGAGATTTCCTTTGTTCCCCGTTTTGTCCGTGTTTTTTCGAGCGAGCAAGCCACCCTGCTCGAGGCCGAGGTAGAGCCGGTGCTTCGTACGTCTGATCGTTTTGGCTGGGGCTTGCGTTTTAGCCGCTCGGCAGCCGATGGAGATTGGAGCAAGGACTTGCAAGACTATCTGGGATTTTTAAGGAGATCTGGCTATGAAGTGGCATAAACAATTGTCTTTTAGCGTCCTCTGCCTAAGCGCGGTCCTTGCGTTTTCCTGCACCCGAGCCAAACTTCCCGATAGCCCAGAGGGCACTCTACAACGTTATGTGACGGAAGCCTTCCAGGTGAAGGGCCTAGGCGACAAGGAAAAGCTCATAGAGCTCAGCACGGGCGAGGCCCTGGATTATCTTCAGGCAATGACAGAAGCAGATTTTAAAAAGCAGTTCGTGGAATCGAACCTTAAGCTCGTGAGCGTACAGACCAAAGATTTGCGCCAAGACAACGAAGGCGGCGTGAGCCTCGTGTATGAGCTCATGTACAAAGATGGCAAGGTGGAGTCCCCCACTGTGCACACAAATAAAAAAATTGCCTATCTCGTGCGCAACGAGAAGGGCGAATGGAAAATCCGTTCGACCAAAAATGTGAAAAGCTTCATCGAAAAGAAAGAAGACCTAGTGATCACGCCGGAGACGGAGATAAAAGAAGCCGCACCCAGCAAGTAAGACAAGCGCGATCGCTTGGGAGACCGAGAACCAGCCGTCTAGGACAAAACCACGGATTTCGTCTCCACGAAAAAACTCCATACACAAACGAATCATCGCGTAAGCCGCTACATAAAGTAGCGCCACCCGGCCAGGTTTGTTCGTCTTTTTTGTCACCTTCACCAGCATAAGCGCGAGCAGCGCAAGCGCGGCCGCCTCGTAGAGCTGCACGGGATGCACGTTTTCGCCCTGCAGAGTGATGGCCCATGGATAGGGGCAGTGGGAGCCGTGGCAGCAGCCTGCAAAAAAACAGCCCACGCGCCCCACCGCATGGGCAAGAGCAAGAGGTGGGGCCAGGAGATCTAGGGCAAGGGCTGGGGGCAACGCCTTGTGTTTTGCATAGAACAGGCAGGCGGGAAGGGCGACAAGGAAGCCTCCGTAGAAGACCATCCCGCCCTGCAAAGAAAATATTTCCTCGGGATGGGCGCGAAAAAATTCAAAATTGGTGAGAACAAATAGCAGCCGGGCGCCGAGCAGGCCGGTGACCAAAGCCAAAAGGGCAAGATCGAAAAATGGAATAGGGGATAGGCCTTTTGCCCTGGCGAGGAAACGAAGCAGGGCTAAGCCCGCGAAATAACCTAGGGTGATTCCTAGGGCATAGGTGGTCACGGGATAGCTACCCAGATGAAAGAGCACGGGATACATCAGGAGGGAGCTCGCTCTACGTCCTTGCTATCGCCCTCTATTTTTTCAAAAAACAGGCTTAGCATGAGCAGGCCCACTCCCAGGGTGATCGCCGCGTCCGCCACGTTGAAGGCTGGAAAGTGCATGCGGAGCTGCCAATGAAAGTCTAAAAAGTCGACCACGTATCCGAGACGCAGACGATCTGCCATATTACCCAACGCTCCGCCAACGATCATGGAAAGAGCGTAGGTGCTGAGGCGCTGCTCGTTGCGCAGCTTGAAAAAAATAAAAAGAATTACGGCGAGGGTTAGGAGGGGGAGCAGAAGCAGAACTGTTTCGGTATTTTCTGAGGGGTGGTCCGCAAAGATTCCGAACGCCATGCCTGTGTTGTGGATGCGTGTGATGTTGAAGTAGCCCTCGAGTACCGGCAGGCTCTGGCCCAAATAGAAATTACTGATAATGGCGAGTTTGGTGAGCTGGTCGAAGGCCACGAGCATGCCCACCATGGCAAGAAGGATGAGGTATTTGCGAGGGATCATACCTCAACAGGATAAGCTGGTTTCCTGGCCTCGCCAAGCGGATCAGTCACCATCATCCTGATAGTCTTTGGCGGTGAGCCCGTATTTCTCTAGCTTCCGCAAGAGTGTTTTCTTGGGAATGTTGGCATGTAAAGCAGTTTGATTGATGCGTCCATTAAACACCTTGAGGGCGCTGATAATGAAATGCTTCTCAAATTCCTCTTTCTGCGACTGGAAGTCGAGATTGTTTAGGTCGATGGCGAATTTCATGTCGGTAGAAGCATGAGCGGGTTGCGCTTGGGCGCTGTCGCTCACGTTATCCTGTGCCATGGACGACCGTGAAAGGCTGCGCGACAATCCCCGAATGGAATCGGGAAGGGAGGGCACGGTGATTCGAGCCTCTGATTCCACCACAAACGCATGCTCAATCACGTTTTCCAACTCGCGAATGTTTCCGGGCCAGTCGTAGCGCAGCAAAAGGTCACGCGCTTCGTCGCTGATGCCTTCGATTTTGGCACCATAAGTATCATTGAACTTCTCGAGGAAGTGCTGCACGAGAGGCAGGATGTCGTCTTTGCGGTCTCGCAGAGGGGGAAGCGAAATGGGCAGTACGCTCAAACGATAGAAAAGATCCTCGCGGAACTCTCCACGGCGGATCATCTCTTCTAGATTGCGGTTCGTGGCCGCCACAATGCGCACATTCACTTCTACTTCGCGATTCGAGCCCACGGGGGTGAACTTCTGCTCTTGAAGGGCGCGCAGGAGCTTCACCTGCAGGGCAGGAGAAATATCGCCGATCTCGTCGAGGAAAAGCGTGCCGCCATCGGCATACTGGAACTTCCCAATTTTGCGGCCCTCGGCCCCAGTGAATGCACCTTTTTCATGGCCAAAAAATTCGCTCTCAATCAGGCCTTCAGGAATCGCACTGCAGTTGATCGCCACGAATCGCTCATCCTTGCGGGGACCGTTCATGTGGATGGCATGGGCCACCAATTCTTTTCCCGTGCCGCTTTCGCCCCGGATCAGGACAGCGCTATCCACGCGCGCGAGTTTATCGATCAAGGAAAAGATCCGTTTCATCTCGTTGGAGCTACCAATCAGGCCTTTGTCGTCGCTGGCATTGGTGATTGCGGGGGCCGAGAGGCCCACTGTTTTGACGATGGAATGCGCCTTGAGTGCGCGATCCACGAGGGCCACGAGGTCCTCGCTTTTGATGGGCTTCTCGAGGTAATTGTAGGCGCCCTGGCGGCCAGCCTCCACGGCATCCTTCACATTGGAATAGGCGGTGAGCATCAGCACGATGATGCTGCTGTCATAAGCCTTGATCTGCTTCAATGCTTCCAAACCGGAGAGGCGAGGCATATTCACGTCGAGAATCACGAGGTCGTAATTGGTGGCCATCACCTTGTTCACGGCTTCTTCCCCGTCCGACGCCTGGTCGACAAGATAATTTCTTTCGGAGAAGGCGGAACTTACCGTCAGCTTCAGTGCATTGTCGTCATCAACTACTAGGACTCGGAACATGGGTCACCTCAAATCGAATCGTTATAAATGGGAAGCTGGATCAGGAAGCGGCTGCCCTCCCCTTTTTGGGAAATCGCTTCTACTTTTCCTTTGTGCAGCTCAATAAAATATTTCGCTAAATAGAGTCCAAGGCCGCTGCCTTTGATTTGCTCCTCATGCTGAGACTTGCCACGGAAAAATTTGGTGAACAGCTGGCGTTTTTCCTCTTCATCGAGCCCAGGTCCAGTGTCTTCTACCATGATTTTCACGAACTCCCCCTCTTCTCGGGAGCAGATTTTGATGCGGGTGCCGGGTTTGCTGTACTTGATCGCATTGTCGATGATGTTGGTGAACACCTGGATCAGTAGGGCGGGATCCACATGAATGGGGAAAAGGGGCTCGAGCGAAAGGTCGAGAGCCACGTCTTTTTGCTGGGCTTGGAACTGCAATTTATTGGCGCACTGTTCAATGATCTTATTGATGTCTTTGGAGCGTTTATTCAGCTTGATCTCGTTCGATTCCACCTTCGTGAGGTGAAGGATTTTGGAAATGAACTTATCCAGGCTTTCGGTGGATTGCAGGATATGCTGCAGCTCCACTTCCTGCTGAGGCAAGAGCCCACCTTGACGAAGCACCATCTCGGCGAGGCCCTGGATGCGGGCCACGGGCGTCTTTAAATCGTGGCTCATGAGCGAGAGGAAGTTACCCTTCATCTCTTCTACTTGCACGAGAAGGTCGTGTTTCTCCTGCACTTCCCAGCGCTTTTTGTATTCCTGGATCGCCCGGTAAGGGACAACCATATAGTAGGTGAGGAACATCGCGAGCAAAGGATGCACCAGAGGCAACCAATAGCCGAGGCGAAAGAAAACCAGCGAGACCACGAAGAGCCCGCTCGAGAGCAGGAAAAGCGCCGTCACTCCACGCAAAGGGTGCATGGTGATGGTGATGAAAGCAAGAATGAGTGCCAAGAGGAAGGTGAGGGCCGCATCGATTTTGGCAGGCACGGGCGCCAGTCCATCATCTTTCAAGAGAGTATCGAGGATCGCCGCGTGCACAAAGAGCCGAGGGTGAGTATAGATGGTGCGCGAGTAGGGGGTGTAGGCATAATCATTCATCGCCTCCCTCTGCATGGTATCGATCAGGAGGATTTTGTCATGCACACCCTCCAGGCTTTTGCCCGCCAATGCATCTGAAAGATGAAGCATGGGGAACACATTTTTGCCCACAGCCGTATTGCCGGGATAACGAATCATGATGTGCCAGGATTCTGCGGGCGCGTAGTAGTAGGCGCCATGCAGGTTGCGCGCTTTTTCTAGAAGGGCTTCGCGATTGAGGTCAGGAAAAGCCACTCGCAGGTGCAAGGAAGGTTCTTGGAAGACGGTGAGGAGCCCGCGGCGCATCACTTTATCCTCGCCGAACATAGTTCCGTCTCGGTGCAAGACCGAAGGATAGTGGGGCAGGATACTTAGGGGATAGGGGGGCAGGACTTCGCCGCCAAGATCCACATCGGTGCCAAAATAAAGCTTCGTGCCCGAGGCCTGGGCTTTTCGCGCCAACTCGAGAAAACGCTCAGAGGCGGCCAATTTCGACTCGGCCTCGATAGGATCAAATTTATTTAGATAAATGATCGCACGGGGACGGTGTTTGAGCAGTGCTTCTAGCAGCTTGGCGTGGTTTTCGATCGAATAGACGGTGGTTTCCTGGCGATCCTCGCTATCGTTGAGGGCGAGGAGCATAAGGTCGGAGTGAGGGGATTCCGTGCCTTTCCAGCGCATCCGCAGGTCATAAAAGTAAGCTTCCACACGGTAGAGCTCGGTATTAAGCGCAATGATGGCCAGGAGGGTAGATAGCGCGAAGACGGAGACAGGCTGGGAAACCGCCAGCTTTTTGATCGCGTCTATGATTGTAGAAACCCTGTTTTTCATATGATTGTTTTCTGTTCCGGCCACCCGCTAGCGCAAGTTCTACGCCAAAACGTGTGGTCTTTTGCGGCGAAAAACCCAAAAGATTTCTCGGGGTTCTACAGTAATCCTCCGTGCGTGTCGATATGTAGGTGTAGAAGCTTTTGACAGGCGAATGAGAGATGATCAAAATTCCTAAAGACCGCCCCCTTCACGTGCTTAGCATTGGGACCAAAATCCTGATGAAAGACGTTATGGACCAATACCTGCGTAGCCTCGGTGAGGTGAAGACTTTCTACGCCTCCAAAATGAGCACGGCCGTGGAAGCCTTTAAGGAAAAGAAGCCAAATATTATCTTTTGCGAGCAGACAGTTCCCGAGGGCAGTGCCCTGGAGTTCATCCAGCAGATTGGTGGGCTTGAGCTCTCGGGCGACTACTACTTCGTGCTGGCCACCGAGCAGGCCTCGGAAGGCCTCGTGACTTTGGCCGTGGAAAAAAGCATGGATGAGGTCTTGGTAAAGCCCTTTTCTATCGATCACATCCATCAGATCGTGGAGCGCTATTTTGAAAAACGCTCGATGGAAAAAGAAGACTGGGTGACGGACCTGCGCACGGCCAAACAATCCTATATGGAAAAAAGATTTCAGGAGGCCGAGGAGCTTTACGTGGCGGCCGCAAAAAAATACCCGTCGAACTCATCTGTGGCCATTGAATGCGCAGATTTTTTGCTGCAAAGGAAATATCCGCAGCATGCGCAGACCATGCTAGAGAAAATTCTGAGCGAAGCCCCCATGAATGTTCGGGCAATTCATTTATTGGGATCGAGCCTGAAGCGACAAGGAAAATTCCGCGAAGCCGTGGAGAAATTCACTACCGCCAATGACTATAGCCCGCTCAATACGTTGAGGCGCATGGAATTGGCTGAGACCTATTTGATGATGGCCGAAGACCAGATCCAAACGGCACTGAAGGCCGAAGACGAAAACTCCACCCTTTTCCTTAGCAAGGCGCGTTTCCAGTTGGTGCGCAAAGACTACGGAGCTCTCGTCAACTATCTCGATGCCAAGCGCGCCTTTCTGAGCGAGGCCGGAAAAAAAGACGCGGACCTACTGATTGCCTTGGCCAAGAAGCTCGCCGGCATTAAGTGAGCTGGAGGATTTCTCTGGCTTCCGCCGGGCTGGCCACTTCGCGCTCTAGCGTTTTTGCCAAATCCGCAATACGAGCCACCAGCTGCGCATTACTCTCCGCAAGAACTCCTTTGGAAAAATAGAGATTATCCTCAAATCCCACGCGCACATGCCCTCCGCTCACAATGGCCAGAGGGGCGAGTTGCAGTTGGTGACGTCCCACCCCAGCCACGGCGAAGGTGGCGTTTGCAGGGAGCTTTGCTTTTAGGTGAAAGAGGTTCTCCGGCGCTCCACTGAGCCCATATTTTGTTCCGAGTACGAACTGGAAGTGGGCGGGTGCGGGAATTAGGCCGGATCGCACGAGGCTCACGCCATACTCGAGCATTCCTAAGTCATAGACCTCGATCTCCGGTTTGATTTGCAAACGGCTCATCTCTTTGGCCAGGGACTCGATGTCCTTGGGCAAGTTCTCGAACACCTCGTCGCCAAAGTTGATGGAGCCCACGTTGAGGGAGGCCATGTCTGGTTTCAGGCTGAGGGGCTTGAGTCGCTCCTTGATGGGAGTGCCCACCGCCCCGCCTGTGGAAAATTGGATGATGATATCGCAGCGCTCACGGATGAGTTTGGTCACCTGCGCGAACAGCTCAAGGGACTGGCTTGGTTTTTCGTTTTCATCTCTTACGTGTAAATGCACGATCGAAGCCCCTGCTTTCCAGCAAGCATGGGCGGCATCGGCTTGCTCTTCGGGGGAGCAGGGTAGGTTGGGGTTCATTTTTTTGGAGGTTTCAGCCCCGGTGATGGCGGCGGTGAGGATGAGTTTGGTCATGATCCTTCTATTTGAGCATATTGTAGGGAGCGAGGAAACGGGCAGAGATGCTTACCTAGTACCGAGTAGGGTTTACGGTGAGAGGGCGATAGTTTCGCAAAATGGGTATCGAGTGCTAACTCGTTCGAGGCCCGCTCGATTTGGTGATCGCAGATGTGGTGATGCCGGAAATGATCTGGAAACCCCCTACAGCTGCAAAGTGCCTATCGCGAAAATATGGTGCATTTTTGGCTAGAACGATCTTAGTGGCAATTCTTAAAATCAAAGAAGAGCTTTTCTTGCCTGCCGTCACCATCCATAGCCTGTTGCAAATAGTAGCCTGATTTCCCGCTATGGTAGAAAGACCCCTCCGCGTTTTGCCATTGGCCGGTTTGCCCACAGTGAAAATCTAGGCGAAAGGGAAGCGTGCGCTCGTCAGTGACAGTGCAAGCGGAAGAACCCCTGTCGATTTCCCATGAGCCCAAGGAATGAGCGGAGAGCAGAGAGATTTTTTGCACCTCCTCCTCGTCTATCACCGAGTACAAATCCACAATCGGGCCAGGAAGAGTGATCTCTAGATAAGAATCAGGATTCTGGACGATGTCACATTTGTAGGCGACGGCTAGCGCCTCGTGACCAGACAGCGTGAGCACCGTGAGCATCATGAGAGCCAAAAGAGTAAACATTTA
>JAKFYM010000300.1 GCA_021730855.1 Bdellovibrionales bacterium | reverse complement strand
GCAGATCGGGCTTTGGAGATCAGGTCGGCAAATTCGGGACAGACAAACGAAGCAAACTCATCCAAATAGGTTGGAATGAGTTTTCTTCTTTTTGCTGCCCCTCGCCCCCTATGCGCTGTTCCGGCCAGAAAATTTAGTTGGTTAATGAGGAGCTTCCCGACCGTGCCCACTAGCTGCGGTGAAAGAAGGCTTTGCAGCCTGAAGTATAAAACCTTGCCGCTCTTCGCTTCATCGAAGGCCATCCCCGCCTTCCTCTTGGGAGAAAGAGTTTTCGCTAGGTGCCCTAGGCAAAGCAGATTCACCTGGTCACGTAGGCCGGAGAGTTCCTTGTAGTCCTGCATCGCGGCTTCTTCCGGATAGGTCTCCGACACGGTTCCCTGACTGAAGGCATCTGGCGAGCTTAGAATCTCCGCTAGGTCTTTCAGCTTCGGGTTGCGTGTGTTTCGCTCGAAGTGCATTTGAAATATCCGCTGAATGGCCGTTAACGCCTTCGACTTGTAGTATTCCTCGCTCCAATTCAGGGAGGAGAAGAGCCGCTGAGCTGATTCTATCGGCGTCCCTAGCGCCAATGGATCAAAAGTGGCGCTCTTGGCAGAGCTCAGGTCGAAGACTCTGAGTCGCTTCTTCGGAACAAAGGCCTGCAGGTCAACTAGGAATGACTTGTCGCCCTTGGCATCCATGATGATTGCTCCTAGACCCCGCGCTACGTCTTGCCGAAGGAAGTTGAGGATCACGCTCTCGGTTTTTCCCGACCCCGTGGCCCCGATTACATGCACGTGCCTGAGCCGAACAGAATCCGGCAAAAATATGGGAATACCCAACTCCACTTCCTGCCCAAGATGAACGCCTTCTGTGGTCTTAGTGAGCAAAGACACTGGTATATCCCCTATCCGCTCAATGGCCTTTCTTCGCTCCTTAGCCGTGACCGACTTCCGTTCCCACATGAAAATCAGAAAGACCAAAACGGCGCTACCTACGCCCACGCACATGAGGACTGCGTTTCCAGCTGAAAGGTTCTGGTAGGTGTCAGAAACCGCTGCCGCGCCAAGAATGACGGCAAAGAGAATCATCAAGGATGCGTCTGTGTTCACTTGCCCGCCGACGGAAAGTAGTCAGTCAGCTCAGCGAAAAAGACCGTTCCGGCCTGGAGCATGAGCACCTGAGAACGATTCTTCTCTACCTGCGCCCCAGACCCGATTTCCTGAAGTAGTCCCGCCGACAGAGCATTGATTACGATGGACTTCAGGTCCAAGGAATCCATTGCCGCCTGGGCGTCTTCTTTGGCAGGCGCGGCACTGCCGTAGACGGATCTAGCGAAGAAACCCTCCTTCTTCAAAGCGGCAATCCCCATCGTCCCGTCCAAGCTAAGTGCTCTGGCCGCTACAGGGAACGCGACACCCATGCGATTCGGATCTCTGGCGAAGCGAAATGTAATATTGATCCGCTGAACTCCAGGGTCTCCCGCGCCATCCCCAATTAGAGTCCCACCAATTAGCCGGTCCCCCAGCCCACCATCTACGATTTGCGCGTGAACGGGAGTCGAGGAGTAGGCCTCTACCTGATTGAGAAGTCGTAGCTTGACCAGCGTACCCGGTGCACGTTTCCCAACGATAAAGCCCGATCCGGACGCCCTTGCCCTGGCAAACTCGATGACCTGAGAGCTAGCTGGTTCCTGGACCGTCGCCTTTCGGGCATCTTGCGATTTTCTTTTATCAGATAAACCCTGGGCGCTGAGGGCCTTGGAGACGAAGATCGCGACGATGGGAAGTAAGACAAAAGTAGCTACGTCTTTTCCGAACCGTGAAATCTGAAACCTGGGTTCCATCCCAGGCGCATCTGCGGCCTTCCACCTGGCCGCAAGAGTTGCCTTCACTTTATTGATCGGTGAATTTTGATTCTGATTCTTCATTCTACTTTCCTCCGAGATTTACGGAAAACGGAGTCGTTCGGCCCTGAATGGGGAGAACCAGCTTTACGTCTTTTAGATCCTTCCGAACATTCGGTTTGGCAAAGATAAACCTCGCCTTCAGAGTCGCGTCCCTTTGTACTTCCTTTCTTTCTGCCCATGTTTTTACGGGAGCCACAGAGATGTCGCCACTTCTCAGACGAACGAGGTCCCACGAGGGTTTAATCACTCCACCGCTACCCGCTGTTACGCGAGCGTCTACCGTTAAGTAATCCTTCTGGGCGTTGAACTTGGCGGAAGTGAGTTGAATTCCTTCCAGTCTCGACCTAGCCAATACTTTTGGGGCTTCGGCGTTCTTTTCCGGCATCTTGATAGATTCGAACTTTTGAAACAGCGTAGGTTGCGCGTCCTCAGAAGCGGTGAGCACAAAGAGACGCGGATCCCCCGAATCAAAGTAGACAAACATATTACTCGACGCGTAGGCCGTGAGCGATCGGACGACGAGCGACTTCTCCATTTTTTCCACCTGGAAACTTTGGAGATCACCGATAACTACCCGTTTCGGAACAGAGTCGAACTCCAGAACACAGCTAAATCCTTGGCGCAAAAAGAGTGGGAAAGAAGTTGGAGGCAGCGACGCCTCCGCAGGAATGGACAGGAACAGAAACGAAAACAATAGACCTTTCATAAATCACTCCTTTTTTATCGAGAATTTCGACTCGTATCCTTTGCTAGATTCACTCCTTTCGCTGCTCGCGCTCCCCTATCAAACGCTGCCGAAGCCATTTTTCCTTTTGGCCCTCCCGCCAATGCGACAGCTCGCAAGGCTCCAGTGCGGAGTGTGTCGCCTACGCCCAGATTCACGCCTTCGCAAAGCTGCGACACAATAAACGGTGAAAAAAGCAGCGCGATAGCGATGATAAGATTGAGCGTCACCACCGTGACGTAGCGTCCCTCAATGGAATACGCAGCGGCGAATGGCAGCGCCTTGAGAAAAGCCGAAAGAATCGACCAGATCACAGGCCAGGCAGAAATCTGGAACATGTTCTTGAACAGGCCCTTCGTAATCCCCGACGAACTTTCGAAGAGAGTTCCCAGAATCAAGAAGGGCCCGAGCGCGACAAGTAAGAACCAGTAAAAGTGCTGGAACGCCAGCAGGAGGAATCGCGCGACGATCAGAATAATGAAGCTGATAATTACCAGACTACCAACGAGAAGATCTCCGCCGAGAGTAAGTAGTCCTTTGAGATCGAATGAAAACGCCGCCGCCCGTTTCGATGCCGCGTCGAGCACCATATCGATCCCGGTCATGTCATCGATCGATTTGGCAATTTCTACGCCGATCGACTGAGAAAATTCTGCAATCGTTGGGAAGCACACGAGTAGCAACGCGACTAAGACGAGGCGTTTTAACCGCACGAGAATGGAGCCAGAAAGTCCGAGATCCGCTGTGTACCCTAGCGCGACGGAAACTAAAAACAAGGGAAGCAACATCTGCCAGCTAAGGCGGCTCGTGTGCTCGTAGATTACTCTGGCAACGGGAAGGAGCTTTTCGTATTCCTCCACGTTGGGCAAATCGTACTTCATCGCTCAATCCGGTCGATTAGAGCGCGGCTGGAGAATGACGCCGCTTTTTGGCTGAGGGTTGCAGAGAAGCTCGCAAATCCCTCCCCCTTGGCAACGACTGCCCGAGCCTCCTTTTCGTTCGAATCAGCGAGCATTTGGGCCAGCAGGCTCGTTATATGGCTCTGTATCACCTGAGTCTGGGCCTCCATGGAAACAAGAGTGCCGATACCTGATGCAGTGAGCTTTTGCGCAACGCCAGGAGAAGCATCAGCTCCTCGTCGCTCCAGCTCCTTTCCCGAGAGAAAAGACGTGTGGGCTCCATTGCTAATTCGAGAGATCGAAGCCATTGCCCTCGATAGCTCCTGCTCTACTGTATCCGCCTTGTCTGACCGGTACTCCTTGGGGAGCGTATAGTAGACCACCTTTAGACGACGAAGCGCCTCCGATGGATCACGCCACTCTCCCCAGGTTGAAGGCTGCACTAGCGCCGAGATGGTTTGGATACGATCGATCTTGTCCTTAATTCCGTCCATCTCCTCTTCCATCATTTCCGTCTGACTGCGAAGCTGGTTTAGCGTCATCAGCGTGTTGGTCACTATCTGTGCAAGAAGCGGAAGATCGCCTCCCCAAAAATCGGCCCGTGCTGGCTTGGAAACCAGCAGCGATGCTAGGCATACTGAAAAGACAAACTTCTGTTTCATCAAATTCTCCTCTTATTGATCGACAATGTTTTCCGTATTGGCCAGGTCGTAGAATTCTTTCGTAGGGTAAAGTCGAAAGACCTGGCTCATCTTTGGAGTGAGCGCGAAGAACTCTGAGTACAATGGCTTTTTTGAAGCGACCGAGAGCGCCCTCTGGATGTCGGACTCTGGCAAATCCAAAGTGCTGCGAAGAAAATCAGCACTCGCCCCAGCCTGGAGAAAGATCTTGGTGCAACTAGTGGAAAAAATCATTTTGGCGAATGACTCGTCCCCGTAGTCCGCAATGTTTTGGGTTACCGAGCAAACACCGGCGCGGTACTTTCGGAGCGTACGGTAAAGCTCTTCGAGGAATTCCTTACTCTGGGCGAAGAAACGCCATACCTCGTCGAACACTACGAGAGTGCGAGGATGCTTCCCCTCCTCTAGATCGCGCCATAAAAGCTTCGTCAGTAGCAAAATAGTGGTCTTCTGTAGAACTGGCGAAGCTTCCATCTTTTTGAAATCGAAAGCTGCAACCGGAACGCGTATAAGTTCCAACAAGTCTTGCCTCGGATCTACGTCGTCGAGCTCCGCGTGGGGCTTTAACCAGTGAGCAATGTCGCGGTAGAAACCCTCTGTCTTCTTTGAAGCGGAAGCCATGAGTGACCGGATCTTGAGCTTCTCTCCAGAAACCTCCCGTAGCAGCTCGCCGATCGCGACTCTGTGAGAGTGGGTAATGTGACTGCCCGAGCCGCATAACGTCTCTATAAGGCCGCAGTAAAAGGAATCCGGAGTCGCATTCGATGAGCTGAGAAAGGTAGCAATCAGCGCCGTTGCTTCCGCGGTCGAAAGGGTTGTGCTTCGGCCCCCTTTGGAGGCGATAATCTTCCGGTATGATCCCCCGATGTCGAAGATGCAAAGACGCGCCTGAGGCTCATCCTTTAGGGTTGCCGAAAGAATGGCGTTCATCAGGAAACTTTTTCCAGATCCCGACGCGCCACAAATTAGCGCGTTGAAGTTAAGATTCTCCTTCGAAAAGAAGTTAAGCGTTGACACCTCTCCACTTCTAGAGCGCAGAGGAATTTCAGAAGCGTCATTGCACCGAGAGAAGTCCAGAAAAAGCGGAAGCAGGTGCCCCAAATTTCCAGAAAGGATAGGAAGCTTTCGGATTCCTAGAACCCGATTTCCCGGGATATGACTTTTCAGGACGGGAAGCGAACCGACTCCTTCCATGAAGAGGCCCGCGTTTCCCACTCCGGAAATAAGCCTTTCCATTTCCCGCGCAGCCGCCAGTGTCTTGATCGAGTCCCCGTGCAAACAGACGGCCAAGCTGATCTCGAAAAGCGTCTCCTTTTCGACCAAAATCCTTTCCAGCGTTTCCTCAGAAGAGTTGAGAACCGAATTAGATTCTATATTTCTTACCTCCACTGAGCTGGCGATGGCCATTGCGTGACTTACTCGCCGCTTGGTCTCCAATTGCCGCTTGAGCTTCGCGCGGTCAGGAATTTGGAAACGTAAAGACACGGTGAACTCTCCCGCGTGCTCGAAGATAGGTTGCAGGCACCCCTGCCAGGTCAGCTGAGGTAGCTCAGTAAGAGACAAAACCCGTGTTACCGAATTCCCCAAGCGAACACAGTCCTGCTCCCACACCATGTCCGGAAGAACGCCCGACAAAACGCTCTTGCCGCAAAATCCGCTAAGCAGAGATTTCCAACCCTCTTGTTTAAGTGGGCTGGTTATGGCCTTCAACTCACCCAGGAGTGCAGCCACGTGAGAATAGCTCTCTACTTTTCCGGCCTTCTCGAAGACATAGAGCCGGGTCACGAATCCTGGCACCCCGGCGGAATCCTCACTCCTCCGCGCGAAGACAATCTGGCCCTCGAAGTTGTTTGGTAGCCTCGTTAGCAAATCAGCCAGCTTCGTAAAAACCTGGTCAGACAAAGGCCCCTGAAAGGCCTCTTCCAGGTTTCCACTGGAAAGCGGCTCCATTTCGTATCCCTTCGAAATAGATCCGTCGGCATTAGCTATTGCTCCGGCTTCCAGCCAGTGTGATCCAACAACTAGTTTTCCTAGCGAGTATTTACTCATCGTTCCTCCGCGCAGTTCGTACGTTCTTTGTGGCCAAGGTAAAGGTGAGGCTCCGTAACGAACCGAAGCAGCAGCTCCAGGTGCCCATCTTTTTGCCCAATTGAGATAATCCGCAGCGCGAGTAGGCAACCGATGCCTACCGCCCAGGAGAAGATGAGTGGCCCGCCAAAAATATTGAGCAAGACATTCGATCCAGCTAGAGCACCGAACGAAGTCACGATCTGGCTGACCTCAAATCCCCATAGCTTAGACCTATTCATATTGCTGGTCGGGCAGCTCTTCATCGGACTACCCTTTGCAGCATATCCACGATGCTCTGCGCACCGAAGAGGATGATGGCACCCCACACCGCCATCACAAGGTGCTGCTTCGCATTCGGGTTGCCAGTAAAAAAGCTGAATGCCGCGAACCCGAGTGCAAGAACAGCAAAGATCGGAAGAATAGATCCGAGCAGAACCGTCTTCAGCCCCAGCAACGACGATTCAACAGAGGCAAAGGCAAGGGAGGGCCCCAGGAGGCCCCCCACAATGAAGAAAGTTAACCTATACATTCTCAACCTCCAGGGACCCGGCCACGACTTCCTTCTGAGACTGCTCCTGGCTTCTGTCGCGAAAATTCACGACGTAGCGAATATTCGGGAATAGAAAGAGCTCGAAGCTCACCGATTCGGAACTCTTTGACGGCCAGGCCCTCCCCACTTTGTTCCAGACGGTTCGCTTTTCCATCCGACCGCTCTGGTTGGATTCGTATTCTTTCGCCACCACAACATCGAAAAATCTATTGCTCATCTTCCCAATCCTCCTCAAAGTTCATTTCGTTTAAGTCGAATGGACGGCCGTTTGGTAAAAGTCGCTCGCCGATAGTCAGTAGATAAAAGTCAACACAGTCTAGTTTCACAAAATCCCCCTAACAGGATTCGTGAGCAGACGTTCCATTTCATATGGACGCTCTAGCTCTCGAAATCCCGAATGCTCTTGGTACGCCTCTTCATCGGCAGCCCGCCTTTGCGCGCCGAAAAGAGAAAATCGAAATTCGAGTAGACTCCAAAGTCGATGACCAGACTTTTCCTCAGGGAAGTAATTGCATTCCCAGCAGTGAGAATGGGTTTCAAGGTGCTCCAACCCCCACACACCGCATCTCGGACATTTCCCGTAACCGATCATCTATGCCTCCTTTTGCGACTGAGACTTCAGCGCTCCCGTAGACATAGATCGCAAAACTGTGCCCGAGCGTTCCGGAGAATCTTTTCAAGATGGAATTGTGGAATTTCGAGGAGTTACGAAACTGAGGCGAGTCTCACGAGGTGAGACTTTGGGACTGGAATCTATCGAGCAAAATAGGCGGAATGAGACTCCGGGTGGGACTTGAGTCTTACAAGGCTCGGGAAAGCAAAGGGCCGCTCAATTTTTACGCTGGGCGGCCCTGGGATACTGTTTTTGATGCTAGGCGGAAAATCCGGCTTCAATCCTAGAATGAACGAAGCCAACGGCTCTCCTCGCGCCGAAGCCCTTGCTGCACTGCCGTTCTGGGGATTGAAGTAAAGGTACCTATAAGAAGCCCGCGCTCTCACTACGGTTGATGCACAGGTCCCGCAGCGTCCACCAACTTTTTTATAAACGAATGCAACGGGATCCCGCGCGTTGATGCCTTTTGCGCAAAGGAAGTCCAGTGGGACGGAACCGGCCCCTCGTTGGTCCAGTTTTCGATCAACAGTGGGCTTTCGTTGTGGGCCATAGCTTGCGCGCCCGGAGGAAACGTCCATAAAAAGTCGGGATGAGCGTTGGAATACCATTCTCCACCAACGATGTTACCGCCGGCGTCGAGTTCTAGGTCGTAGATATAGCGAACGGTCTTCGTGGGCGCATCGTACACGCGGTTGATTCCAGGCTCGATTTCGATGACATACGTAACATCCATATAGATACCAACCACACTCTCGGCCCCGGGAGTGCGAAATTCCTTAAACTTATCCGCCCGGTATTTAGAAAGCGGAATTATGGCTGCCTTGGGATTACTCATTTCTTCGTAGGTCGCCGGATTAAAGTAGCGGTAGCGGACATTCTGCAATGGAAAGTTCCACACTTCGAAATCAAATGTTCCGTCAATTACGAACGAACGACGGTTTCGTCCCAGTTGGTTTGTCACTGCTAAGTGCCAGGTGGCAGGATTCGTATCGAAGCAATCGGTATTGATGATGCGACCGTTGCCGTTTCGCGGCGGGCGAGGTGTTTCACAGCGGGTGCCAATAAACTTAGATTCTGGGTCTCCGTTAGCCCAAAGCATCGTTTGGAGTGCCTTAATGTCTTGAGGATAAAAGACAACCGGCAACCCGTTTGTCGCAAAAACGCTCACAGGTTTTTCAATGAAGGGCGCCCCCATGGTAGCCGCGGCCGACCAGCCATGACAAATACCCATCCAAGTCGGGACAACATCCTTGATCATGGAACGCTCGCCCACTCTCCAGGCAAATCGAGTCAGAGTAAACGCCGTGTCTCCCAAGACGTAATCATATTTTTCGGCGGGTGAGAGGAAATTTACGGCCATACCATGAGGCGGATTGCTGAGAAAATAAGCGTAGTTGGATTTCCAATCTTTCGACTGGGGGCTGCCGCCCGCGTATCGAAATGCCGTTTGCCCCAAATACGTAGGCCAATAAGAATCCGCCCACGGCTTAATGGGAGCCGTATTGTTCATGAATTTCTGCTCTTGTAGAGCTATAAGATTCCGCTCAATGGGGGTACCGGGATCGACAAGATTCTCAACGTTGTCTTTAGTCGGATCAGGAATGGCGCTTTGTAATTTATTGGCGGCTTGGCTCATGATCTTGGCACGCAATGCCGACCGCGCAGGAAGCATGGCCTCCACTTTATCGTAATCGATGTTCCCTCTTGGATGCGCTACCCCATTCTCGTCCACGAGGCCTGGCAGCCTTTCCATCACGGCGGCCGGATTTTCGTGGAAGGCTTGCAGAAATTCTTGGATCGTTTCTCCCTGGGCGGGTGGGGAGACAAGCACGACCAAAAAACCGAGGCTAAGTGTAATGCCGAAATTCTTCGTATAAAGCATTTTAATTTCCCCTGCGTGCAGTAAAAACGGATCTTGGTTACTGCGTGACTATCGCAAGCGGAATGCCATGTCTAAATGGCAGGTTCAGCTCAGCAAGGCGTTCCAGAAAACCCCGACATGGGAAGAAACTGATGCATCCTCCGGGCAAAACTCCTCAGAATGGACAAGGAAAGAAAGTGCATGTATACATGCACCATGGTGCAAGTATGCATAGAATAGCCGTTGAACCCGCCTCCTACTTTCAAGCCTTATCCGACCCCATCAGAGTACGCATCGTGCGCATGCTGGCCGATAGTAAGCTCGAAGCTTGTCTTTGCGATTTGTCGGAAAGCCTTGAAGAACCAGACTATAAACTATCGCGTCACGTTAAGGTTCTACGGCAGGCCGGTCTCCTATCGGCCGAAAAGGAAGGACGCTGGATCTACCACAAAGTAGTCAGCGGAATTCCCACTCTTACTCATTTGTATGCGTCGCTCCTTGCGCTTCCCGACCCTTCAAAAAAGTTCTCTTCAGATCTCAAACGACTAAAAAAAAGAGTCTCTAGCCGGGAGAGCGCGCGCTGTAAAACAGATTCCGCCGTGTCCGTCGGGAAGAAACGGGCTTAGGTTCAGTGCCGATGAAAAAGACCCTTTTGAGCGTCCCGAAAATGGATTGCCCGTCCGAAGAAAAGCTCATCCGCATGGCTTTAAACGGATACCCATCGGTTAAATCTCTGACTTTTGACTTAAGCAAGAGAGAGCTGCAGGTCTTGCACGAGGGAGATCCTGAGCCTTTTTTGAAGCTTATGGAACCTCTTAAATTCGGTACTAAGGTTATCCGTACCGAAGCTGCCTCTCCTTCCGAGAGCCAAGTCGACGCTGATGATTTTGAGGCCACGGGTGCTCCTGGTGAAGATCGTGTACTGAAGATTCTCCTCGGCATCAATGCGGTTATGTTTATTTTTGAAATCGTGCTGGGGGTTTTTGCCCAGTCCACGGGGCTGATCGCTGATTCCATGGACATGTTCGCAGACGCGGCCGTTTACGGAGTTAGCCTATTTGCCGTAGGTATGGCTCTGGATAAACAACGTAAAGCTGCCCGTCTAAGCGGTTATCTACAGCTCCTCCTAGCAGCCCTGACGCTCTCGGAAGTCGTAAGGAGATCAGTTTATGGTAGCGAGCCATTGGCCCCATATATGGTCGCGGTTTCGCTTGTAGCTTTGGCGGCGAACGTCGCTTGCCTCGCCTTAATTTCCAAGCACCGCACGGGCGGAGTTCATATGCAGGCTAGTTTCATCTTTTCTGCCAACGATGTGATCGCCAACTTAGGGGTAATCTTAGCCGGTGTGCTGGTTTACTTTACCCGCTCCTCTATCCCTGATTTGATCATCGGCGGACTAATCGCCATCGTTGTATTGCGCAGCGCATTGAAAATTCTTAAAATCTCCCGCCCGTCGCTGACCTAGCGGACCTGCCTTTGTGGCGCAGTCTTAGTGTTTCAATTCTTAATTGAGATCGATTCTCACTTGCGCTAAGTTGCAAGTATCTCGGTCCCACCGTTCCGAGTTCTTTGATATAGGAATCAGAAAATGAAATTGAAATTCTTACTGGCGCTTGCCGTCATCGCCTCTACTTCGTTAGCCCGCGCCGATGAGCCCTCCCCTGAGCTCGTGGTGCATCTCCTTGACTACCTTGCTAAGGACTATGCCGGTGCCGTTCAGAACGGAAAAGTCATCAGCAAGGGCGAGTACGACGAGCAAGTAGAGTTCGGCGGAATTGTCGAAAAGAATTCCATTGGCGTGGCCAAGCTGAAGGCGGATCCCGTTTTTTTGAAAGGTGTGCTTGAGCTACAGGGCCTGATCAAATCTAAAGGCGCTGCCGAAGACGTAGCGAAGCTCGCGCGTAAACTCCAGCAGGACGCCATTCGTTTAGCAGGCATCCAGGTAGCACCCACTTCAAAACCAGATCTTGCTCTTGGCAACAAACTTTTTCAGGCCAACTGCGTAAGCTGCCACGGTGATACCGGCCATGGAAACGGCTTAGCTGGCGCCAATCTCGATCCCAAACCTGCTAATTTCCACGATCCCGACCTGATCTGGAATAGCGCTCCCTACAAATTCTACAATACGATCCGTCTCGGTGTACCAGGCACGGGGATGATGTCATTCGCACAGCTCTCCGACCAGGAGGTTTGGGCTCTCGCCTTCTACCTAAAGTCCCTCCCGCATGCAGGAAAATCTGCAGGCAAACCCGCTACGTCTTTTACAGTGCAAGAAATCGCGACCCTTACGGACGCCGAGATGGCGGAACGCCTGGGCGGCGACAAAGAGGAAGCCACTGCCGTAATCGGCTCTATCCGCTCCGACTTTGGCGGGCCGGGCGGCGGCGATGATCCCTTGAAAATTGCCGAGCAGTACTTGGACGAAAGCTTGGCAGAAGTAAGAGGCGGCGACTATTCGAAGGCCAGCACTCTCGCCGTAAAGGCCTACCTCGAAGGTATTGAACCCCTAGAACCCAAAATGAAGGCAAATTTGCCAGGTTCCGTAGAGCAAATAGAAGCTCTCATGAGCGCTTATCGCTCTGCTCTAAGCGCGAAAGAACCACTGGAAAAGCTAGAGCCACTCAAGCTGCAAATCTCGGCGCAGTTGACAGAAGTAGCTGCGCTGTTTGCAAACAATAAAATGAGCCCGAGCGTGGCCTTCGGCGCTGCTTTTTCGATCTTCCTTCGCGAGGGTTTTGAGGCCGTACTTATCATCATCGTGCTCATAAGCATATTAAGGGCGATGGGCCAGCCGAATGCAATTCGGTGGGTACACGTTGGCTGGGCGTCGGCGGTGCTCGTGGGTATCGTTGCCTGGTTCGCCTCCGGTGCTCTCATCGCCATGAGCGGGATGAGCCGCGAGCTAATGGAGGGTCTGATTGCCCTCTTCGCTGTAGTCGTGCTGCTCTACGTGGGATTCTGGCTTCACCGCTACTCCGAAGTGAAGAAGTGGCGAGCCTTTCTTGAGACCAAGCTTCGTCATGGGATGGGTAAAGGGAGCAACTTCGCATTGGCACTCGTGGCGTTCATGGCGGTTTTCCGTGAAGCGTTTGAGGTGGTTCTCTTTCTGCGCGCTATCTGGATCGATCTGGATTCCTCGGGGCAAAACGCTGTGAGCGGCGGCGTGCTGGCTTCGATCCTTTTGCTGGCGGGTGTTTCCGTGCTTGCCGTCAAGGAAAGCAAGAAGCTGCCGCTCGGCCTTCTGTTTCGGCTTTGCTCTTGGACAATGGTGGCTCTTGCCTTCGTGCTGGCGGGAAAAGGTGCACACTCTCTTCAGGAAGCTGGATTCATCGGCGTTTCGACAATTTCTTTTTGGCCGCGGATGGATTTGGCGGGCATGTATCCAAGTGTGCAAACTCTCCTGGCGCAGTTCATCGTGGTGGCTTTGATCGCGGGCCTGTTCATCAGTGAGAGAATGAAACGCACAAGCTCAGGGGAATTCGCCGCCAGCTAGTGCAATTGCGCCAACTCCTGATTCGGCGGCGTGCATTCCCCACACCGAAACGCCAACGGGCTCGGGGCAGTCGTCTCGGAGTGTTTGGGCGGGAACAAGGTCTAATTTAGCTGTCACAATTCAGCGATCACCTTCGTACTCAACTTCATAAAGGAGTTTTCCAATGGAAAAGTCAACATGCGGCTTGCCCAGTTGGACTCGGGCTTGAGGAAGCCTGCGCTACTACACGAGATTGGTCTCGAATTTCCTACTTCGTGTCGCTCGGCCTTTACTTAGTAGGCGCTTTCTTCGCGTTTCTGGCGCCTCTTCTTTTTTGAGGTGTTCCGCTAGTGGGTGCTTGATTCTTCAAAATCCATAGACCGCTGCCGCCTAGTTCGAACGAGGCCCAGCTCCTTAGCCTTGCGGAAAAACGTAGACCGAGGAAGGCCCAATATCTCAGCCGCGCGCTCACGATCTCCATTAGCTTCCAGAATCGCATTTTGGAATCTCTGTTTTTCTTGATTGATGAGCTGAATCCCGTACGACCCAACGACCGCCCTTTTTATTTGCACGCTGCACAGCGAAGCGAGTTCAGGCAGTACACGAAGAATGTGTGAAGGACGAATCACTCCGTCACTTCGAATGGCCGCTGACCCTATTATCGATTCCAGCTGACGAACATTTCCAGGCCAAGAATATGATTGCAGAAGCAGCGTAGCCTCTTCCGTTATCGTGCACCGTTTCGAATGCTTAGAAAGAAAGTAAATAGCCAATTCACTTACGTCTTCGACCCTCTCTCGAAGAGGCGGAACGGTGATAATTTCTTTCGAGATCCTAAAATACAGATCCTCACGGAACTTGCCATCGTCAACAGCCCGCTTAAGCGATACGTGCGTGGCCGAGATCGTCCTAAAATTCACGGCACGTTCTTCAACATCACCAACCCTCTGAATGCATCTCTCCTGGAGAGCCCGAAGAAGCTTCGGCTGTTGGGATAGAGGCATATCTCCAATTTCATCCAGAAAGACATATCCGCCACCAGCCGACTCGAAAATTCCCTTCTTTTCCCTGTCTGCCCCGGTGAACGCGCCCCTCACATGGCCGAATAGCTCCGACTGGATCAGATTTTCATTCAGGCCGCCGCAGTTCACTGGCAAGAAGCGTCCAGAGTTGTCCGCCTGAGCTGCGATGTATCTCGCAACGACTTCCTTTCCGGTTCCGGTCTCGCCCACAATTAGAATGTCCCGGACCCCGCTCTGGACCACGTGATTGATTTGCTCACGGATGCGATTCATCGCTTTAGATCTTCCGATCAAGGCACCTCCCCCATTTTTCGCCATGCTCTGCTCAAGGGCTTGTCGGCGGACAGATCGTTCTTCTAAAATGCTTCGAACCTGCTGCCTGATCTCTTCGATACTTCCAGACTTCGGGATAAATCGGCTCACGCCTGCATTCACTAAATCGAAAATCCTACGGGGGTCGGTCTCACCCGTAATCATGATCACGTCGACTCCGCGATCCAACGAGAGGATGCGTCTAAAAATATCCAGTCCAGTGCGCTGCTCGTTCTCAAAGTTAAGGTCGAGAACCGCTACATCGTAAAATTTCGACGTTACAGCTGATAGCCCCTGATCGATTGTAGGGAAACAATCGATTTCTCCAAAGCCTTCCAGAATATCTGGCATCTGCTCTAAGAAAGAAATGTCATCATCTACAACGAGTATGCGGGCGAGTCCGAAGCTCATACGCGCACCTCCAGGGGCAAATGAATGGCAAATCGAGCGCCACCTAGATCGGCAGATGTCCCCGCTTCAAGCCTTCCAGAGTGGGCTTCCACGATTTTTTTAGAAACGAAGAGTCCAAGCCCTACCCCGTGGGTCTTGGAAGATTTCAAAGGGCGAAAAATGGAACTTGGGTCAGAAAGCCCATGGCCGGAGTCTTCCACTTCAATCAAGACACCTTCTGAAGAACCTCTTGCGCCGACTCGTACGATCTTATCGCCGGCCGACTGGTCTGACGCTTCGATAGCGTTCTTAACCAGATTCATCACGACCCGCTCCAGCTGCAACGGATCGTGAATCGCCAATAGGGTTCCGCTCGTGTCGCCGACCAGCCGAACACCTTTGGACACCGCGAGCTCGGCCAACGTATCCAATGCCTGCTCCACTGCATCTCCGACATCGGCCAGTTCGGGCTTCATGGAAATTTCCCTGCTCGAATCCAGGCTGAGGTCTACGATAGATCTGATCTTAGGAATATTCCGAGTACAGGCAGAGTAGAGCTTCTCGAGCCGCCGCTGCCGATCCTGAGGATCCTTGGCCCCTTCGATCAATTGGGTGGCCGTTCCCATTGAATGTAAATTGGTCCGAATGTCATGAATGATGCCTTTTGCTACCCGGCCAAAAACAGCCTGCTCCCGGTTTGAAAACGTCTCCGTTAATTGCCGAGCAATAGCTTGAATTTCCTGAGGCCAAGAGGCGTCAGGAGCTTTTTCGCCAACCGTAGTTTGAGCTAGTGCCTCTATTGGTTGAATAAAATGGGTGCGCAGAAACCGCCGCTGCAAAGCAAATCCAATGGATGCCATAAGAAGGGAAGGCAGGAGAACGAGGAGAAAATGCCTCAACTGAATGAACGAAGAGAAGCGAGGCGATTCCCTTTCCAGGGCGACCACTTCCGTTTCGCTTCCCATCGGGATTTTCCACTCGGCGCGAATAGCAGAACCGTCGCTCTCACCAGTACGACTCAAAACCCTGAGAGATCGGAGTGAATATTCACTCTTTAGCTGTTCGATCACGGGGCCGAGTGTTCCTTGGTCCTTAAGCAGTAACTCCGCAGTAACCCGACGCCCGACAGTAGGGGCTAGCTCCTGTAAGCGCTCGATCTCCGAGCGGCGATTGTTGGCGTAATCCAGATAAGACAAACCAAAGGCTAAGGCCGCGCTCCCTATGAGCGTGCACGCCATTGGCACGAGCCACGACAGCAGAAGATACTCCTTCGCTGATCGTTGCTTCATCGAGGGCTTCCCAATGTTTTGGCAAAATGAATTTCGCCACGCTTTAGCTCAAAAATGCTTACGCCCCAGGGAGAGTTCAGGCCATTGCCCAGCTTCCCCTCGAAAGCAGTACGAAAGGCAGCTCGATCCTTAGGGTGCTTTGAACAGAGTGTTTTTGCTGTCTCGTCCAGGATTTTCAAAATGCTGAGATCAGGAGTAAAGGCAAGACTTTTGCTTTTCAATCGCAAAATTTCTCGCCCCATCGGAAATGCGGCCAGACCGGACTCTACCGGAGGAAAGCCGCGCACTGTGATTCCCTTTACGTTTTGGATATCCAAACCGTTCTGCACGAATCCATACTGAGAGTCACCCCACCCGTCTCCGCCCACGAAGATCGGTGGAATTTTCTCGTCATTGAAGGCTGCCATTACGGCGCTCGACACTTTGGAATAATTGGGTAGCAGCACGAAGTCGGGCCGAACTGATTTTACTTTCTCTCGGAGATCAACTGCATTCACCGCTTCGCCGGTTAGTAGAACCTCGGATTCTTTCTTCAATCCGGATTTTGTCGCCGCGCTATCGAACGCTTTCGCGAAGTCTACGCAGTTAGCGCAATCAGAACTCACCACCGAAACATAACGCGCGCCCTTCTTAGTTCTGCGCTTGGCTTCTTGAACGGCCACCGAAGCCATCTTCGAGTTGATCGGCGAAAGCGTTCGGTGACGAGGCCCGAGCTCTCCCACCTTATCGGACGATGCCATCAAACTGGCAGTGGGCACCTCTTCCGCGCCCTGGACGAGGAGAAGATAGTGATTGCTACGCCGAGGTGCAACGATCAGCCACGATCCGTCAGAGGCCGCCTTCGCGCCGAATTCCTTTGCCTTCAACGCATCGCTTGCATCGTAAAAGGCGGTATGAGTTTCAAATTTGTACCCACATGAATTCAGTTTCTTTTCCAGCAGCGCCGACGCAACCGCGATTGTGCCTTCGTAGGATTGCTGGTAGCGCACGGATGACGTCGTATCTCGTGGTGCCAACGCCTCTACGAAAGAAATACGAACTGGGATTATTTGTTTGGGAGAAGACTCGGCTGCGAAAGAAAGCGTGGCGAACATAAGAAGGAAGAGGGTCATTTGATTCTCCGCCAGCGAAGAATTGCGCGT
Organism: Bdellovibrionales bacterium; assembly: GCA_021730855.1. Taxonomy (GTDB): domain Bacteria; phylum Bdellovibrionota; class UBA1018; order CAIPTA01; family CAIPTA01; genus JAKFYM01. Next base: position 4,199 of record JAKFYM010000300.1, on the reverse strand, counting down.
CCGAAGGATTCGACCGGAGACGAAAGCGTAAGTACGTCTCCCTCAAGTACTGCGTGCCTAATCATCTCACGACCGATTCGTGCAGGGTTGGACGCGTTCTGGACGGAGTTGCGGATCTCGTTACCATCGATGCGATAGGTGCCCGAGTAAAACAAAATCGAATCGAAGATTTTTTCGGCTTCGGTGGTACCCGCGCCGAGGGCGCGATTGATGCTGACGCTCATATGCCCTGAGGGCGCGAAGATAATGAGGCCGTGCATGTTCTGGCCCCAGGGGCCCACGCTCTTATCAAGCTTCTCGATATCGAACGACTCCAGCGACCATGAGCCTTGAACGTCATTCAGTGAAAGTACCTGCATATATCCTCCCGAGAAAAGTCTGTCGAGAGTGATACAGTTGGGACTCTTTGAAGTCAAACTAGTTGAAATTTTAGTAGATTTTTTATAGAAATGAGACTCAAGTCCCACCCTGGTCCTGAAGCGCGAGCCAAATCGAAGCGTGTCATATTGACATGTTGGCAAACGAGCTTATCTTCACCATTTCCGAAGAACTCCCGGGGGAATATTTTGAAATCAACACCTTACTGGCGGGCAAAGCCTGCTAGAAAATTACTGTACTTATTTTATTGGCTAATGTTGCTAGCTCAGATTGCCGGAGTTCTCGGCGCCTCGTTCCCAGCACCTCTAAACGCATTTCTTGATTGGCAATTCCACGCAGCCACTTCAACTTTGGCGGCCTTAATTTTTTGGTCTGGAAGCACAGTCCTTTGGCATATCGTTCTTGGCCGTGGTGAGTATTATGCAACGGCGATAGCGTTTGCTTGTTTCCCATTCATGCTTTTTGTCGGCGTCTTTCCGAGCTTTGCGCTGGAATTGAAACGTGCATTTAGTTGGTTATCCTCCCGTACGCCCAAAATCGCGCTTTTCTACAGCTTGTTTTTAGCGGCAATCTGGATCGCGTTCTCGGCGGATAATCCTCTATTGCTTAAGGGCGCGATGTGGTCCCTGTTCACTCTCGTTATTGTGAACTTTATCGCGTGTGCTTTTTGGACTTTCCGGCCTCTGTCTTTTCTCGATCGGATTCGGTCCGTGGGCGACCTCCTTCTGGGTTCGGTAAAAAACGACATCCAGAAAAAGCTCGAAGATAAAGGACTGAACGAGGAAATGTCCAAGCAGGTGGCTGGCACCGTGGAAAATTACACGAAGGCCCTGGGATCGTTCGCCCTTCTCACCTCGAAGCTCAACAGCCCGGTTTTGCTATTTATGATTTTCTTGTGCTTCTTATGCGGAACCTTAGCGAATTGCGTGCTTGCGTTCGCGGGCATTTATCGAATTACGCATCACCTTTCTGGCGACGCGCTTTTTAGCGGATTTGCATTCGGTGGGCATGCTAAGGATTTTGTGTACATCGCCGCAATGCGCCTGGTGAACTTTGACCCAGTTGGTGTGACGGTAAATAATGGTTCCGCCTCTTGGGTGTTCGTCGCGCAGGCACTGCTTTCTTTAGCTCTTCTTGCGGGAATCGTTACTGCGTATAGCACTGTTACCCAGGCAAAGGCCGACACGCAAGTGCAAGTGGCGGTGGACGATATTAAAAAGCTTGGGGAGGACATCGCTTCTCATGTCAAAACGTCACTTTACGAAAAACTCAATCGCCACGAACGGCGCGCTGTAAATAAGACAACAGGAATGGATATCCGGAAAGAAGGGCCGAGCGTTGACCAGTAATACCACGGCATCGCCAAATCCGATTATGATCGCCGGAGGTCCGTCATCGATCTATCAGGCACATAGCCCCTCTCTAAGCCAACTATCTATTGGAATGGGCATGGCTCTCATTCATGCGAAAGAGCATCTTGAAACCGCACGTCTGCTCTTTAAAAGTGGAAAAAATGGGCCGAGTTTTGGAAACCTAATTTTCGCTGCCGAGGAGCTTGGAAAAATCGCCATTTATGCACGATGCATCGGCTCTCCATCGGAGCGGGAAGCGTTGTGGACACGGAACTCCCCGCTCCTCACAGATCACCGGGAAAAAATTAAGGCTTTAGGTGACGCTATTGAATTCCTGGTTAATAAGGAAAATCACGGCGCAGGGTGGTCCGTCACGCTTACCCTTAAGACAGAATGCGAGCCGACAGCGGAATTCTTAAGTTGGCTGGTGGACTCGCATAAGGACGGATCACTTCATCGGCTTCTACACATTCTTCGCATGGACGTTACATACAGTGTAATCGCCCACGATCGCGTTTTTTCTCCAGTGCGAGCCAGTAACCGCTTAAATCCCGCCGTTCTTGACGCGTCTATATCAATGCTTTATTCGTTCGTCATCGGGCTTGAAGCGATGATCCAACTGCTTGGGCCAATCCATTCCCAACTTTCGCAGCTATATCAATCTGCGTCCGAGGAAGATGAGATCGCCTCGTACGAAAAACTAAATAGCTCATTGGTGCGCCTTCTTCCCGCATTCTTGGCTGCGTTTCAGAAGCATGTCGCTCGCGTCACCGGGTTGGAAACGAATGAGAAGAATCAGCAACAAATACTATCGATGATAGGATCTTTTCGGGAAAAATTCGATTTTCGGGTGATTGCAAAAGAATCTCTCGAACTTGCGGCTGGAGACGCTCTGATTGACGAGAAGTACATGCCTACTTTTAAGGGCTAACATATTTGCTACTTGAACGACGCCAACCTATCTGGGCTGTAGTTTGTCAAAAGGCAACCAGGCTGAAAGAAAATAGCTGCGGGCCAGATTTCAAACGAAATAAAACCTAAGGCTGGAACCAATAAAGTAAAAAAGCTGCAAAAATTACATCAGATACTTTCCGTTTCATGCCGACAATGTTTCCCTGTCAACTTTCAACTTTAAGCAGCCTAAGCGCATTTATAGTTACTAAAATGGATGCGCCGGTATCGGCGGCAATGGCCATCCACAAATTTGAGAGGCCCGCGAAGGCCAGTAATAAGAAAATTGCCTTAACGCCGAGCGCAAATCCAATATTGAAGCGGATCATATTGAGGCAGCGCTTTCCTTCACGGACCGCAACGGCAAGCTGCGAGAGGTCATCCTTCATTAGGGCAACATCCGCAGTCTCGATCGCCGTATCCGTCCCGGCAGCGCCCATGGCAATTCCTACGGTTGCCTGAGCTAAAGCCGGAGCATCATTAATACCGTCTCCAACCATTCCTACGTTTTTGTATTTTTCTAAGAGAAGCTGAATCTGATTAACTTTGTCTTCCGGAAGGAGATCACCTATTCCCGTGTCGATTCCTGCCTGGGAAATCATGGCATTCACAGTGCGCTGATTGTCTCCGCTTAATACGATTATATTTTCAATCCCGGCCTGATGCAGACTAGCTATCGAATCTTTGATATTCGCCCTTAAGGTGTCACCCATGCCTATGATGCCAAGAACTTCACCCGCGCAGTCAGCGTGAGGCATATGCCCAATCGCTATGACGGTCTGGCCTAGCTCTTCAATTGAACCAACATACTTTTCGAATTCGGGCGTGCAAACGCCAAGTTCGTGCGCGTAGCGGTGGTTTCCGAGAAAATAGTCGTGCCCTTCGAAAGCTGCTTTTACTCCGCGGCCAGACACAACAGAGAAATTTTGCACTTCCTTTGGCGCGATTCCTTTTTCCTTTGCGTATGTGATTAGTGCGAGAGCTAAAGGGTGCGTAGTAGCTCCCTCCAAAGAAGTGGCAATTTCCAGTAACTGAGCCTCGCTTTCGCACTTCCAAAGTTTCAGAGATTGCACCTTGGGTTTTCCCTCAGTGATAGTTCCAGTCTTGTCTAACGCAATTGCTCTTAACTTTCCCAAAGCCTCTAAAAATACACCACCTTTGACAAGCACGCCTCGTCGCGCCATGGCTGTCAACCCAGATACAATCGAGACCGGAGTTGCAATCACTAAAGCGCAGGGGCATGCAATCACGAGAAATACTAAAGCCCGGTAAATCCATTCCTGCCACTCATACCCCAGTGCCAGTGGAGGAAACAAAGCCGTTGCAAGTGCGATAAGAAAAACCGCTGGCGTATAAATTGCGGCAAACTTATCTACAAATTTTTGCGAAGGAGCCTTTTGCTTCTGAGCGTCCTCCACGAGACGAATGATTTTAGAAATTTTTGTATCTTGGAACGTTTCGGTTACTTTCACCGAGAGGCTGCCATTTTCATTAATTGTGCCTGCAAAAACGCTCTCC